>JARRPY010000484.1:0-2877 GCA_037382425.1 Deltaproteobacteria bacterium | reverse complement strand
CCCTGTGGAGGGAACGTTCACGGTAGGCCTCAATGCAAAGATTCCGACTGAAAAAGGAGGCTATTACGCCTACGTCGGTCTTGCGGCACTCCTGAATGGTAAACTGGAAGAAGTGAAACTCAATGATCCGGGCGAAAAAAAGGAACTGAAGGGAAAAGTTGGATGGATCGCCTATGAGGACAGTTACTTCATATCGGCTGTCGTCCCCGATGTGCCGACGGACGGTGTTATTAGCGGGCAGATGCCTGCTTCACACATTGTGAAAGGCCGCTATACCCCTCCGGCCACGGTCATAGACCCTGGTAAGCAGGCCACATCCAAGTATGAACTTTATCTGGGGCCCAGGGAACTGGGCATCATGAAGGATTTCGGCAGGGGGCTTGATAAGGCCATCAATTTCGGATGGACGGACATTATCGCAAAACCGCTCTTGTATGTGTTGCGGTTTTTCGACCGCTACATTCACAATTACGGGGTTTCCATCATCCTCCTGACCATACTGGTCAAGCTCCTGTTCTGGCCGCTCACCCACAAGAGCTATAAGTCCATGAAGGAAATGCAGAAACTCCAGCCCATGATGGCCAAAATCAGGGAAAAATATAAGAATGACAAGCAAAAGCTGAATCAGGAAATGATGGCCTTGTATAAAACGTACAAGGTGAATCCCATGGGCGGGTGCCTCCCCATGGTCATTCAAATACCGGTGTTTTTTGCATTATATCGCGTTTTGGGGAACTGCATCGAGCTGAGACACGCCCCCTTCATGCTCTGGATTAACGACCTTTCGGCGCCGGATCGGTTATTTCACTTTCCATTCTCCATCCCGTTCATGAGTCCCCCTTACGGGATTCCGGTGTTGACGCTCCTCATGGGGGCGTCCATGTTTTTGCAGCAAAAAATGACCCCGACCCCCGGGGACCCGACGCAAGCCAAAATCATGATGTTTTTGCCCATTATTTTTACATTTATGTTTATCAATTTTCCTTCCGGCCTTGTCCTATACGGCATAATTTTCTGGAGGACGAAGACATGCAATCATATGAATTTGAAGGAAAAACCGACGAGGAAGCCATCCAAGCCGCATGCCGTCAATTAAGCGTATCAAGAGACGATTTGGACATTGAAATCATCGAACCCGGGTCCACCGGGATCTTCGGCCTGGTGGGCGGAAGAAAGGCCAAAATCAAGGTGACGCTCAAATCGTCACCACTGCCGGAAACCCCGGAGCCCGAAAACGGAGAAGGCCTTCAGGTGGCCAAAGAAGCCTTGGAAAATATCCTCGCCCTCATCCCCATGGAGGGAACGACCGTAACGGCCGGCCGTTCCGATGGGACCATCCAGCTCAAAATAGAGGGAGACAAATCCGGACTCCTCATCGGGCGGAAAGGGCGGACCCTGGACGCCCTTCAGTTTATCGTCAATAAAATCGTCAACAAATCCCTGGAAAAACGGGCCCGAGTGCTCGTGGACTCGGAAAACTATCGTCAGCGGCGGCAAGAATTCCTGACCGAGATGGCCCTCAAGATGGGAGAAAAGGCCAGACGGATCAAGAAGCCGGTCACCACAAATCTCCTCAACCCCCACGACAGACGGATCGTCCACCTGGCGCTGAGGGACGATGACCAACTGGAGACCAAAGGAAGGGGAGAGGGTATCATGAAAAAGGTCGTGATCATCCCCAAGAAGTAAATCCAGATGAGCTCCCATGCCGCTCGATCAGGACACCATCGCAGCCATCGCCACCCCTTATGGACAGGGAGGGATCGGGATCGTTCGTATCAGCGGCCCCGAGGCTCTCGACATCAGTAAACACGTCTTCACGCCGCGCCACCCGCGACAAGCATTTGAGAGTCACCGCCTATATCTGGGCCATTTCATTGACCCGGGATCCGGCAATCCCCTCGATGAGGTGCTCCTGTCGTTTATGCGTGCCCCCAATTCCTATACCCGTGAAGATGTGGTCGAAATCAATTCTCATAGCGGGTATTTCCTCCTTTTAAAAATTCTTGAAACAGGCCGAAGCCGTCGTCGATCTCATCAACTCCCGATCTGAAAAGGGGCTGTTCATGGCCTCACGGCAGATCGGCGGCACGTTCAAGCATCAAATCGACGATCTGCGCAAGAAGGCCATCGATATGCTGGCGCATGCAGAAGTGGCCATCGATTTTCCCGAAGAGGAAAGTGACCGCTTTTCCCGTGAAAGCGGGGCGGACGACATACACCGCTATCTCATCGAACCCATAGAGACATTGATTGAGGCCCACAGGGGCAGGATGTGGGTGGACGGCATCCAGACGGTCATCGTGGGTCGGGTCAATGCCGGGAAATCGAGCTTGCTCAACCGTCTCTTGAACGAAGAACGCGCCATCGTCACCGCCGTGCCCGGTACCACGAGGGATGTCATCGAGTCGAACCTGAGCATCGGCGGCATCCCCATTAAATTGATGGATACCGCCGGGCTCAGAGATGTCTCCGATGAAGTGGAACAGGCGGGGATTCGGTTGACTCGGCAGAAAATGGGGGAAGCGGATCTGGTATTGATGGTGGTCGATCAGAGTCGCCCCCTGGATCGGGACGACATGGAGATGATACGGCAGGCCCGAGGCAAAAAGGGGGTCGTGGTCTTGAATAAGACGGACCTCCCCTCCGTCCTCGCGCATGAAACCCGTGATAAGGCCTTTTCTCCGTTTCCCGTGGTGGAAATATCCGCCCTCACGGGCCAAGGACTACAGGGCCTGCAAAAAGAAGTGCTGGACGTCATTACCGGGAGTGACGCCATGCCCTCCTATTCGGAGGCGGTTCCCAATCTCAGGCACCGAAAGGCACTAGAAATTGCCTCGAGAGCGTTTAAGGCGGCCAAAGATGGGACAGAGGAGG
>JARRPY010000483.1:0-2780 GCA_037382425.1 Deltaproteobacteria bacterium | reverse complement strand
CCCGCCTGAATTTATCTACTACAAAACACTGTACCATATATTTGAGAAGTTCCTCACTGAAAAGGAACAAGAAGGCCTGTTGGCTCAACAGAGCCAATTGGTAGATACCGTCGTATGGAACATGCTTTATCAATTCCAGAAAGATGGCGTCAAGGGTGCAATCAACAAGATCTTGGGGCATGGAGGGTGTATCCTTGCAGACAGTGTCGGACTGGGCAAGACCTTCGAGGCCCTCGCAATCATAAAATATTTTGAATTGCGAAATCATAGAGTGCTGGTTCTATGCCCTAAAAAACTTCGGGAAAATTGGACAATCTATCAGGCACAAAACGTAAGTGATTTAAATCCTCTGCTTAAGGATCGATTCAGTTACACGGTTCTTTCTCATACCGATCTCAGCCGCGACCAGGGTTATTCAGGCGATATTAATCTTGAGACAATCAACTGGGGGAATTTTGATTTGGTGGTGATCGATGAATCTCATAACTTTCGTAATAACACACCTGGGAAAAAAGACGAGGAAGGAAATCTGGTCCGGAAAAGCCGTTACCAGCGTCTCATGGAGGACATCATTCAGAGCGGAGTTGAAACCAAAGTCCTCCTTCTGTCGGCCACGCCCGTAAATAATACGCTTCAGGATTTACGCAACCAGATCTATTTGATTACCGAAAATGAGGATGATGCATTCTACGCCCAATTGAGTATCCCAAGTATTAAAGACACACTCTCAGCTGCTCAAAGGGTTTTTACCAGGTGGGCAGAAAAACGCAAAGGCCGCAGCACGCGCGATCTGTTAGACCGGCTTAGTTCTGCTTTTTTCAAGTTATTGGATGAGCTGACAATCGCCCGCTCCCGAAAACATCTGGAAAGGTATTATCGGGAGAGTATCCATGAACTGGGTGAGTTCCCAAAAAGGCTCAAACCCGTATCCTTATCCACAAGCATAGACACAGAGCATAAGTTTCCTTCATATGATGAATTGAACAATGAGATCACACGAGGAACTCCAGGCCGCTTTTGTTGGCAAAAAGCTAAAATTTAGCCTTGAGCATATCAATATCGAGCGATGGAAGGAGGATCTCAGGCTGGATAAGGATCAACTGCAGCTGTTGTATCTTTTCTCCAAAGACGTGACAAAAGTCCGGGATGCCAAGCTGAAGGAGTTGAAGCGGCTCATCAAGGACAAAGTGGAAAATCCAACCACTACCAAGAACGGTAAAAAGAATCGTAAGGTCCTGGTTTTTACCGCTTTTGCAGACACCGCAGAATACCTGTATGAGGCCCTCAAAGAGTGGGTGGAAAATGAACTCAATCTCGAAATCGCCATGATTTCTGGCGGGTCAAAAGAGAACCAGACAACTTATGGAAAAAAGGATTTTGGTCATATCCTGGCGAATTTTTCCCCGTTTTCAAAAAACCGCGAGAGGATGCTTTCTCTTTCTCAAGACAAAGAGATCGACATTTTGATTGCTACAGACTGTATCTCAGAGGGTCAGAACCTGCAGGATTGTGATTATCTCATCAATTATGACATCCACTGGAACCCGGTCCGCATTATCCAACGTTTCGGTCGTATTGACCGTATCGGAAGCATTAACAATGAAATTCAGATGGTCAACTTCTGGCCCACCGACAATTTGGACAACTACATCCGACTTAAGACAAGGGTTGAAGCGCGTATGGCCCTGGTTGATATTACGGCGACAGGCGAGGACAATCTCCTGGACCGTGTGAAGGAACTTGTCGAAGATGAACTCACTTACCGGGATAAACAATTGCTACGACTGAGAGAAGAGGTCTTGGATCTTGAGGACTTCGACGAGAATGTATCTTTGAATGAATTTACGCTGGATGATTTTAGGATTGATCTGATGCGCGATTGATCTGATGCGGTACATCGAAAACAACCGTAAACGGCTTGAAGAAGCACCTCTCGGCCTTTATTCAGTGGTCCCGGTTCACAATGATTACCCTGTCGTTCGGCCCGGAGTCATCTTCTGTTTCAAGCAAAAAGGGGATAGTTCCGGGAATGAAAAGGTTAATCCTGTTCAGCCGTATTTCCTGGTTTATGTCTATGATCGAGATCGGGTAGTCCGTTACAATTTTGCACAACCCAAGCAGATACTGGAAATATTGAGAACGCTCTGTTCAGAGAAATCCACCCCCTATGAGGAATTGTGCAACATGTTCGATCAAGAAACCAAAAATGGTGAGGACATGAACACATACGACGAACTTCTCAATACGGCTGTAAAGGCGATCACTAAGAGTTTTAAGAAACGTAGCGTCAGCCATTTACTTTCAGGTCGGGATGGTGTCCTGCCTGAGCAAGAGAAGCAAGTTTCCTCCTCTAATGACTTTGAACTGGTCACATGGATCGTAATCAGATGAGCGTCGAAACCAAAGATTTGAGATCTGCGATTGTTCAGTCTCTGAATGAATTTCATGAGGGATCATTTCGTGTCAATGCCATTCGTCTATTCGAGACACTTGGCTATACAAGTGAAAGGACAATTGAAATATCTCCTGATACCCCGGACAATTTTCTTAAAGAGATTGACTCGTCCAACCAATTACGAAGGGACAAGGCGCTGGTTTCACGATGGAAGCGTGCGGATGTGATTTTTCAGCTTACGGGGGAGGAGGTGAAGGCCTTCGGGACTGGGCAAGCCTCTTTTAGGTTTGAAGGTGAACCCAAGGTGGACGACAGAATCATCAGATCGTATCTCTTCCTTGCCATTGAACTCAAATCCGGCCACTACACTCGAACAGACCTTTCG
>JARRPY010000482.1:0-2542 GCA_037382425.1 Deltaproteobacteria bacterium | reverse complement strand
CGGACCTGCTCCATGAGGCGCTGGAACAGCTGGGCCAACTCCCGCTCCTCGTCATTCCATTTGAGCTTCCCCATGAACTTGTACTCCAGCACCCCCACCAGCATCAGCGGGAGGATACGATACACCATGATACCGGCGGAGTTGGGCTGATTGAAAATGAGTCCCTTTTTGGCCAGGCTGGTGGCCAGTGCATCTGTTTTCGATTCGGAAAAGCCGCTGGACCCCACCAGTTGTTCCAGGGTCTGAGAGGGGGTTTCCTGAAACGCACAGATCAGATCCAGTTCATCCGGTTCCGGCCCCACCACATTCTTGACAATAGAAATGGTCGTCTCATTGACCGGAAACGGGAACATCCCTTGTTTGCAGATCACTTGGGTGGCCTGTTTGAATTTCTCTTCCAACGAATTCTGCGTCATCATTCTCTCCTTTTATGATTGGTTCCTGGTACCTTAGCTTTTCTTTCTTAAATACAATTACGTATTATGTTGTTTCTAACCGCCCATTCGCTTCGCTCATTCGAGGTGCAAAGTCCGCTGAGGAGGGACCGCCTTATTCCTTTTCGCTGAGAGAGGCGAAAAGGAATAAACCCAAGCCCTTCGGGCAGGGCCTATTCCCTATAGGACAAATTGCTTTGTGTGCTTAGTGGCTCGGCGGTGAACATATTGATTCGACCAAAATGAAGATGTCAATATATACGAATTGAGGCAATTCAGGCATTTGCTATTTCTACATAACGCGTTTCTTGTTTGTCCGTGAGTCCTTGGACCACCTCCAAATAGCCCTCAATGGCATCCGTGATGTTTTCTAGGGCCTCATTTTCGGATTTGCCTTGGGACCAGCAGCCCGGTAAACCTGGGACCCACACTGAATACCCTTCATCGGTCTACTTAAGAGCGACTCTATATCTCATAGGCAACGACTCTATATCTCATAGGCAAACCTCTTTAATGCGATGAAAAAGGTGAAGATCCATAGCCTTTGGCAAGAAGCTGTCATATACATCCTGTTTGCCCTGCGTGCCATGTGAAACCATCTTTCTACTGTTTCACCGGGTTGGCTCCGGCAGATTTATCCGGCGTAAGTTTGGCGGACGGTACTGCGGTTGATCCTGTCCAAATAAGTCTCTTTCAAGGTATCTCATTTTAAGCTCTATATCAAGCAGAATGCCCGGTCCTTGACATGAACCCCTCGCCGTATTAAGACCTCAACAGCTGTTACCCAATACCCAACGAGATCGATTTGGTCACGCTACCCTCGCGGTTCTGGAAATGGCGGATGCGGGGGGCATCCCTCTATTTCATCAAGCATGTCTCTGATCTCCGGGCCTACGACGGTCTGATAACCACAGATCTCATGAGTTTGTCTGATTTCAAGGCCCTGACCGGCAATGCCTGCCCGCCCGCCCTGGTGTATTTTCATGAAAACCAGCTCACTTATCCCTTGGCCCCGGGGGAGACCATGGACTATCAGTTTGGATTCACGGACATCACCACGTGTCTGGCCGCGGATCGGGTCCTGTTCAACTCCCATTTTCATTTTGACGCATTTTTTTCGGCATTGCCGGCATTTATACGGATGATGCCGGAGTTTCGCCCCCAATGGGTCATCGACGAAATTCGAGCCAAATCCGCTGTCTGTTATCCCGGCTGCCGTTTCCCTGAGAAAGGGGACTTAAACAAGCCCTCAGGCAGTGGTCCGCCCCTCATTATCTGGAATCACCGATGGGAGTTCGATAAAGACCCGGACCAATTCTTTCGGATTCTTGACCATGTGCTTGAGCGGGGCGTTGATTTTCGATTGGCCCTCCTGGGGGAAAATTTCCAGGACGTGCCCAAGGCCTTTACATCGGCGAGGGAGCGCTATGGAGAGCGGATTATCCAGTATGGCTATGTAAAGTCCCGGGACGCGTATGAACAATGGCTCAGCAGGGGGGATATCGTCATCAGCACGGCCGCCCAGGAGAACTTCGGTATTTCCATTGCGGAGGCCATCCGTTTCGGCTGTATCCCCCTCCTGCCCAACCGTCTGTCCTATCCCGAGGTGCTGCCCGAAGCCTATCATGCCGATTTCCTATACAGAAATGACGAGGAGGCGGTGGATAAGCTCTGCGCCATAATCACCGATCCGTCACGGTTTGAGCCTCAAAGAGAAAACCTTTCAGCTCACATGGGTCATTTTTCCTGGGAGAAGCTGATTGATCAGTACGACCAAGAATTGGAAAGACTTGTCTGGCAATCTGTTGGGTCCACCGAGTCAATCTATTCTTGACAATACCCTTCCACTTATCGCATGCTTCCGTCTTTCTGGACCTATTTTTTCTTAAACATAAATCTCTGCGTCCCCGCGCCTCTGTTTGCCCCGTAGGTCCGGGAGATCGTACCGGGGCGCGAGAATTATGAGCGCTCTACCAATCCAGGAGATATCCACATGCACGAAGATCGCCACCCCATAGATCCGAACGCCCCGGTTTACGACTATTACGAAGATGAAATCGAATTGATGGACCTTCTCAAGGTCATCTGGAAATGGAAATATTTGATCT
>JARRPY010000481.1:0-2551 GCA_037382425.1 Deltaproteobacteria bacterium | reverse complement strand
CGATATGCAACCCGGAAACGGCCAGTATGTGTCCGAGGCCGGTACGATTGAACGGTTGACGGATTTCGGGGGTGATCCCCTGTCGCTCACCCAGAATAAAGGCACTGAACAGTGCACTGTTTCGGGGACTGAGCCGCTCATTAAAGAGATGCCTTAGTGGTTTTCTCAACGTCTCAACGGCCCGAAGATGAATTGGCAGATGGCCCTGCCCCATGGGAACAATCCGCCGGCCGTCCGACACATAGGCTGCGCAGGTAAGGCCTTTTGATTTCATTTGAGAGACATAATCAAAACGGCCTGGATTTTCGAAATTCGTAAACGGCCTCAGCCGTGCCGGGAATCGAATGCGTTCCCCGACCTGGAGAAATGGCGCGTGGCCGTAAACGGTCAGCCGGATTTCCTCGGAAGCAGGTCCAATCCTACCGGCTGTGACGATTCCGTTAACGCGTATCCTCACCCTGGCGATATCGCCCGGCAGAACCTTAGGCGGCTCTAAGACGATTCCTTGTAACGTCAGCGGGTTATGGGAACCGGATCGTATGACCAAGGCGGACCGGCAGGCCGGGCCGCTTATGAGAATCCCAGCCAGGAATTCATATCCCCGATCCAAATGATAGATCCGCTGGACCTCGGTTCTGCCCCCTTCGGCCACCAGGCCGGCCAGAAGCAGTGAAGCGCTTGCCCTGAGATCCGTGGCCATGACAGGGGCGGAGAGGAGCGCCCCTTTCCCCTTTACCAGAGCCTGATTTCCGTTGATGTCGATTTCCGCGCCCATCCGCCTCAACTCGCTCACGTGGATAAACCGGTTTTCGAATACGGTCTCTCTGATCATGCTCCAGTCCCGAGCCACGCACATGAGCGACATGAACTGTGCCTGGAGGTCTGTGGGAAATCCGGGGTAGGGCATGGTCTTGATATCCACACTTTCGACAACGTCAGGCCCTTTTATGGAAATGGCGTCCGTCTCCTGGGTGATGGCCGCTCCGGTGGAGTGGAGCTTTTGCAGCAGTGCCGTGAGGTGATCCGACCTGCACCCCGTGACCCGAACATCGCCCCGGGTCATGGCTGCGGCGATAATGAAGGTTCCCGCCTCGATACGATCTGGAATGACCGTGTGCTCACAGGCGTTTAACTGAGGGACGCCGTTTATCACAACGGTATCCGTCCCTTCCCCCTCAATATCGGCCCCCATGGCGCGGAGCATCTTTGCCAAATCCTGGACCTCCGGTTCTTCCGCCCCTTTGAGTTGGTTCGCCCGGGCGTTGATATACCCGTGATCCAGGTGCATGTCCGCGCCCATGGCGGCCAGGGCTTTCAGATGCAGGTTCACCGGTCTTGCGCCGATGGCACAACCGCCGGGAAGGGATATTTCCGCCCTGCCGTAACGGGCGAGAAGGGGCCCCAGCAAGAGAATGGATGCCCGCATGGTCTTGACCAAATCATAAGGTGCCCTGTGGTTGGACAGATCGTCCGTGTTCACTTCCAGGATGCCGTCGTGGTCACGGAAAACCGCGCCTAGCTTGCCCATGATGGATTTTATGGTATGGATGTCCTTGAGATGTGGGACCCGTTTCAATCGGTGCCAGCCGCCGGTAAGGAGACAGGCGGCCATAATGGGGAGCGCCGCATTCTTGGCCCCGCTGATGTCCACCCGCCCCTTTAGGGGCCTTCCGCCTTCAATGACAATCTTGTCCATTGGATATCCGCACTCAAAAACAGGTCCGTTCCTATGATTCCTTACCGTTTGGGTCTGACAAGCTGCTTCGCCGCAAAGGGACCTCCGCTGACGGCATTCGCCAGGGCATGGGATTCCATCACGGTGGTCGTTTCTATGACACCTTCGGTTCCTCCCAAAAGATGGACTTTTCTTCCGCTTCCGGCGGGGATGGTCTTTCCGAGGGAGAACACTTCGAATTGCTGTCCGACTTTTGCGCCCACATCGTCTCCGGCATTGATCATGATGGTGCCGTTCTCCACCGCCATGATTTTTCCGGTCCACGGCTCCGTGTCCAGGGCCGTTTGGATCGCCCCGACCTGCTCATCGATGAGTTCGGGCAGTGCTTTTCTTTGGCAATCGGCCGTAAATGATTCGGAATCCATTTGTTCGGCTTCGTCCAGAGGGATCGAGAACTCCTCTGATTCCAAATGGGTCAGGAACAGGGTCTTACTGACGGTGTCAATCACGTTGACGCTCACTGAAACAATATAGTATTTCCGCCATTTATCGAAGGGCCATATGCCGGTCTTCCTGGTCGTGATCTCCACCGGATTCAGCACCCCCACCACAATGGCATTCATGCCCTGCCGTTCAGCGAAATCGATGAGTCTGGAACTGGTCACGATACCGTACTGGGGGGACCTCATGGCCATGGAAGAGAAGGTCCCATCCGGTGGTTGTGAGAGGAGAAGGTAGGGGGCTTGCTTAAGGGCGTCGTAGAATCCGCGACTCAGGGAGTCGCTCATTTCCTGCCCCACATCCGCCTGATCAACGAAAGGAAGGACCATCACCCGCTTTTTGAGGAGCGGGTGCCCGGGCAGAACCTTTTTGGCC
>JARRPY010000480.1:0-3781 GCA_037382425.1 Deltaproteobacteria bacterium | reverse complement strand
TCGATAGTATTCCGGTGGTTGAAAACTACGACGGAAGGGGCGAGGATCGTGTTCTTTTTTACAGAGCATTGGATGTATAAATGCGATTATCGTGGATGGTATACCGATTAGATACTCCAACATCAGCTTTAGTTCATGTATTATCAAGATATATTGAATCAGGCACATCCATTTTCTTTATTAATTAAAGACATATTTTGGATTTTCTATGTCTCCCAATTTTTTCACAAACCATAAGATAGAAAATTTTCAGACAAGATTTCGACTTTTAATTGGCATATTTTTCTTTATCTTACTCATAATTGGGGTCGGATGTTTCCCGCCGATAGTTTCAAAAGATCTGTTTCCTGATGTTGCGAAGCGTCAGCCTCCTGATGTTCAACTTGGCCCGGAACTGGTCTTGTTCGAAAAGCCGCCAATACTCAGCACGAGTCTTGTCGATTCGATTGGTGTGGCTCATGTATTTTTAGTTGCCAAAGACAGGCGACTTCATCACATTGAAATTCTCTGGGACAAAATTATTAAGCGAGAAGCTCTGGGTGTCATTGAGAATAAAAAGGCAAAGACTCTTGATGCTATCGAGCATCCTCCGGGAAAGATCCGTGTTCTATCGGGGGATAAACAGTTTTTTCGGAGCGCTCCTAACGCGAAATGGATAGAGATCAAAGGAAATCGGTGTGCCCGGTTTTTGCCCGTAGGTGATGACTTATTTTGCGCTTTTAGAACCAAGGGAGAGGAAATCCATTCGCCAGAGAGAACAGACTATACTTACGGTTGGTTGCTTTTGGTTCCCATCATCTTCTGGTCTCATAAACATGCTTCGAAGCTTGTACTGGCTCAGGAAACTCCAGATGGATGGATCGTTCTTGCCGTTATGGATCCTGACAGCAAGATGGATACGGATTGGGACTTTGTGATCGGAACCGATAGCTTAAATAACATCCATTTTCTCTACTTCACATCAAAAGGAGGTAGCGCATTTGTATTTTTATGCGCCGGAATCAGTTGTATGGGTGGTGTAAGCGATCAAAAAACTGAATTGCGATCTGCCCAGTTGACATTCGACCAACTTTTGGCTCATAACACAAACGCTAAGAACCAGACATCAAGCAAAGTTGCAAACCCCTTACAATGGGTAGCGATTAAAGGAAAGCCTTTGGGGGGAATTGAATATAAGGCCATCGAATATTAGGCCATTGAATAGATCCTTCTCAGTCGATAAATTGAGCGGAGATGTAAACGGATTAGTATCGGCAAGTGGTCAAGTTACTATAAATGGGAATCGAAAAGTTTATTTGACTCCAGATGACCGCCCAATGGTTGAAGTCAGTATTCACGGCGGACTGTGGTCGTCAAATTGCGATATTGTGGCGGGTAATGACTTACCAGTTTCGAATTATAGATGGCAGACTTCATTGATAAAAATTGACCCAAAGGGGAACAAACATGTTTTGTTGAATAGTTTTTGTACGATTTACTATCTTGTAAAGGACAATGCTAATTGGTCTGCACCCCTATTTTTGGGAAATAGCAGCGGAAAGAGTTCTGATAGTATACTTTCTATAGACAATTCTGGAGCAGTATTTGCTGCATGGGTAAACGCGAAAGATAAATTCGTCGGACGATGGATAAGACCACGTTATGAACACCATTGATAATATGGTTACAATTCCAATATGAAATTATAAATTAAATACCGGGGATATCTGTTAAAGATCACAGGCTATTTAAAGCTTAAAAATCGAAAGATATCTCCAAGATATCTTTACTTGAAAGAGAGGTTGCATGGTTAAAGAGATTTCGACGAAGCGTCTGGAAAAGGTTATTGACAGTGAATCGCACCGCATTTTTGACGTTCGCCCTGTCGATGCTTACAATGGTTGGACACTCGAAGGGGAACGACGCGGTGGGCATATAAGAGGTGCAAAAGCCCTACCCGTCAGTTGGACGGATGAAGAAAACTGGGACGAGATAGTGAGAAGCAAGGGCTTAATGCCGAACCACCAAATAGTAGTTTACGGTTACACAAGTGATGATGCAGTGGAAGTGGCTGAAAGATTTATTATATCGGGTTACAAGGAGGTGAGCGTTTACACACGCTTTGTTGACGAGTGGGTCACAAATGAATCCTTACCCATGGACAAGATGAAGCGGTTCGAAAAACTGGTCTATCCAAGATGGGTCCATCAGCTCGTTTCAGGAGAGAAACCTCCGGGTTTCAACGGAAAAAAGTACGTGATTTGTCACTGTCATTATAGGAACAAGGAGGACTATGACATCGGTCATATCCCAGGAGCCATAGCGCTGGACACCCTTGAGCTTGAATCCCCGGATACATGGAACCGCCGTTCTCCTGAGGAGTTGGAACAGGCATTAAGGAAGCTGGGGATTTCTGCGGATACGACGGTGGTAGTATATGGAAGGTTTTCAAGCCCTCGCAACAGCGACCCTCATCCTGGNGGTGTGCGGGACGTCCGAGTGCTGAACGGAAGTATCGCCGCATGGGGAAACGAGGATTACCCCCTCTCAACGGACGAGGTGCAGCCTGAGCCGTTATCCGAGTTCGGCGATAGAGTGCCTGCATGGCCGGAGATTTTCATTGATACGGCACAGGTAAAAGAGCTTTTGCGATCCGGTAATGGAAACCTAATCAGTGTAAGGAGTTGGGATGAGTTCATCGGCAAGGTGAGCGGATACAATTACATATTCAAGAAAGGATGTATTCCAGGTTCGGTATTCGGCAACTGTGGCAGTGATGCTTACCACATGGAGAACTACCGCAAGTTAGACCTCACAACACGGGAATACCACGAGATAAAAGGGATGTGGAACGAGGCTGGTATTACTTCAGACCAGTTCAATGTGTTTTACTGCGGGACCGGCTGGCGAGCGAGTGAAGCCTTCTTAAACGCTTACCTGATGGGATGGAACAAAATCGCGGTTTACGATGGGGGCTGGTACGAGTGGTCCAATGACCCAGCCAATCCAATTGCTGTCGGAAAGCTGTTATAGCAGGAGCGATGCAAAAAGAATTGACTATACCGTCAAACGACGCTTTTCGGGAAATAGCCACGAAAACTGAGGAGGAGGAAATGCTGGCCGGGCTAACGGCGGCTCAAAAGTATTTACCCTGCAAGTTTTTCTACGACAATGCAGGCTCTAAACTCTTTGAACAGATTACCAGATTGGAAGAATACTACCCTAGTAGAACCGAAAAATCCATTCTAAAAAAACACGCCAAAGAACTGATGCGAGGTGCAGAAGGCGCGTCGTTAGTGGAGTTAGGAAGCGGAGATTGTTCCAAGATTTCCATCCTCCTGCAAGCTCTGCCGAGGACAATACTTAAGGCGTCAAAATATGTCCCGGTCGACGTCAGCCTGAGCGCCATTGAAGAGTCCAGATGCAAACTTCAGGAAAGGTTCGGTACTATCGAGGTATTCGGGATGGTTGCCGATTTCATGCAGCAGATTCACCAGGTCTCGCAGCATGAAAACAGAATCTTCTGTTTCTTTGGGAGCACTATCGGCAACCTTGACAGACGAGATGCTGTCCGATTCGTCAAGAAGTTGGGTAAATTGATGACTACGGGGGAACGGCTGTTACTTGGACTGGACATGGTCAAGGACAAAGCTATTTTGGAAGGGGCATACAACGATGAAAAGGGCGTCACCGCCAGATTCAACAAGAATATATTGAATGTGGCCAATAAAATATTAGGAACCGATTTCGAGCCCGAATATTTCCGACACCATGCTTTCTTCGACGAGGAAAAGCAGAGAAT
>JARRPY010000479.1:0-2563 GCA_037382425.1 Deltaproteobacteria bacterium | reverse complement strand
TGGGTGTCCACTGGTGAAAATAGAGATGAGACGCCGTGACCATGGGCTGATACGCGACATGGGGGCTTGACGTCAGGGGAAAAGGCATGGTGCCGAAATCATTGGCGAGGATTCGATAGACTGAAATGGCTTCCGCACGCTCTTTTCCCTCGTTGGCGGGTGCGGGGGGAACAAGACGGGAAAAATAGAGGGTTCTTGCGTCACGGGACCAGCACGGCTGAAAATCCCGTGCCGGGCCATGGGTCGCCTGCCGGATAGCGCCGGTGGTAAGGTCCAGGACAAACAGATCCCCTCCCGGGTCTACACGCCGCGAGACAAACGCCATCCGGTTGCCGTCCGGCGAAATGGAGGGAAACGATCCGTCCCCCGCTACTGGAAGGGGTACGGGCCCAGGGATGGGTGGGTTATTCTCAGAGGCGAGGTCCAAAAGATAGATATCCCCTTTGACATCGAAAGCAGTGCCTCTGAAGGCCAACCACCGGCCGTGGTAAGACAGTGCGGGGGATGTGATGTGTCCTTCTAAATGGGATACTGCCTGGGGAGGCTTGCCATGGGATGGATCCAATGGGCCAAGGATAACGCGTGACCGGCCGTTGGTCTCCGTGATGAAGACCATGGATCGGCCGTCGCCGGACAGGGCCGCATAGAGAACCGGATCGGCCTCGAATGTCTGTTGGACCGGACGATTGATAGGGAGGGCCTTGGGTTTGAAATCCACCTGGCCTGTTTGGGTAGAGAAGAACGACACCGGGGTCGGGGGTTGCTTTGAAGAGGTGCCTCGATCCCATTGGGGAAAAGTGCACCCGCAGAGCAGGGCAGAGGCAAGAAGCCACAGAACCGTATGGGTGAATAATTTCATAAGCGCCCGAGCATCCCCTTATGGTTTGGACCCTTTGATGATCCACTCTCCTGTTTCAGACTGGATTTTCTCTCCTGGTAAAGCGTTATCCCGATTGATCCTTCCAAAGACTTTGTGAATGGTGGGAAGGTCCTTTTCGGTGAACGTCTCGTTGGTTTCCACCACGCGCAGCATCACGACCGCTCTTGCCTGGTTGACCTGTTCCAATACGGAATTGAACTCCTTTTCAGGGTATCTGGCGGCGAAATCCTTTAAAGCCGCGGGCGCCTTTTCTTTGTCCATGGGGAAGGCGGTGAGAAGGCCCTGGTTGTTTTCGCCTACCCATCCGAGTCGTTTGAATGCATCCACATCGTCCTCGTGAAAGGCGATGGTTTGAATGGCCTCTATGGCCTTTTGATGACTTCGACTTCGTCGCGGCGGTGTGTTTATGCGGCCGAACGGGTCCACCCCTCTTACGGACGCCACCAGGAGGACGTCATCTGAGAGGGCGTTGTAGGATCCGAGCACCTGATTTTCGAGTGCGGTTCGTTCACTCACCACGTTTACGCGGACATCCGCCAGCGTGCATCCCGAAACGGCGAAGATGATCCCCAGAAATAAAGTTCTCAGCATGTATTGCGTCATGGCGTTTCTCCCCTTATCAACCTAAGACCTTCTCCTTGATTCACTAAAATAGTATTTGAAACAAGGATTTTCAACAGTTGCGTCAGATGCCTCAGTTTCGGTGCCTGTTCATTCAGTTTGTCTTTGATGGGCAAGAGGGCGACATTAAAGCGCCTGATCTCGGGGAGTTTGATGAGCGCCCCTTTTACCTCCACCTCTCCCCTTAAAGAGAGGTTGCCGTCCTTAATTTGAAGTTCAATCCATCTCGGTGTGCCCTGGCGGAGGAGCTTCCGTTGTTTCACCATCATCTCATTGCTCTCATAGGGGTCCAGCGCATGCGGTTCAGTAGCATCTTGGGTTCATCGGAGATGGGCAAATTCACTGTCAACCGGCCGGAAATCTCCGAATCGTGGCTGTTCCCTGCTTCTGCCTTCACGGCGGCCCCTCGGACATCTTCGGAGAGACGGCGCATGTCCAGTCCGGAAAAGGCACAGCGTGCACCGAGCATAAACATATCCGGCCCTTCGGATAGCCCGAGATCGCCCGTGATGGACCCGCCGAGTACGTCCACCTGAAAGTGGTCTAACGAGGGGAGGGGCCCTGCAAGATCGATCGCGATCTGGCCGTTGGAAACATCGAGAAATAACGGCCCCGTCGGGATGCGTACGGCGTCGAATGTGAGGTTGGGCGGCCCGAGCGAGAGGTACTCGACCGGACCGGGCCATGGTTGAGTCGACCGTCTTATTCCCGTTGTGGGGGAGGACGGATAAAGGACCTTCCTGGAAAGCGGCGTGGCGGTGTCCGGCTTGCGGTTTTGATGATGTGCGGATACGATTCTGAACCGTCTGTGTACCTGAAAATCGGCCTGGAGTTGGTCAACCTGGGCCTGATCCGTTCGGACATCAATGGAGGATGCCTTCATGTTCATATCGGCGGTCAGATGGTTGTCCCCGGCCAACGTCAGGTTCGCCCCGGCGGAAATGGTCCCGGCGGTAGACAGATGGGCCAGCCTGTCCCCCAAAAGCCGCGCCAGATCCAATTGGATTCGGGTGGAAACGGCGGCGTCCAATACCCTGAGGAGTTGGGCCGGTTCGAGCGGGG
>JARRPY010000478.1:0-2975 GCA_037382425.1 Deltaproteobacteria bacterium | reverse complement strand
TCCATCAGGCGAAACGCACGAACAAATGTAAGTTTCTCGCATTTTGGTGGAAATGCCAGGAATCCTTGGGGTGGAGCCTTTGTTTCAGCCTTTTGGCTGCGCCCATAGGCATTCCCATCGTGCTCTTTTCTCAACTTATTGCGATTATTCACTCTATTCAGCAAAATGCTGAAAGATTGACAGGGGTGATGACAAAATCAGAATCTTTAGGGATTCTCGATGTGGCCGGTTATAGGGAATAAACTCGCTCATATGTGACTTCGTATCTGAAAGGAGAAGGAAATGAATACACTTAGAAAACACTCATTTTTGATTTTTGCAGCCGTTTTGGCGTGTCTGCTGATGTTATCGGAAAGCTGGGCCATTGAAACCACTGCAGTGGGTGAGGGCAAGACCCGGCAGGAGGCCATCAACAACGGGATCCGGACGGCGGTGGAGAAGGCCTTGGGGACACTGGTGAAGTCATCGACCCAGGTGAGCCAGGGAAAGCTGGTGTGGGATCGGATCGCTTCAGCCAGTGCGGGCTACGTAAAGAAGTACGATGTCATCGCCGAAGGAAAAGACCCGGTAAGCGATGTGTACAAAGTCAAGCTCGCGGTGAGCATCGACGATCACAAACTTCAAAACGCCGTGGATGAGTACCTGAACGATCCCCGCGCGCAGCGGACCTTTCAGGAAACACGCTTCGATGAGCGAAAGATCGTGGTGGTGTATCAGCCCAGAACCGGGTTTGACCTGCCCGCCGATTCCAAGGGTGTGCAAACCGTTATGGATCTCATCCAGGATAAGCTGTCTGGCTATGGGTTTCGGGTCTTCCTAGCGGACCAATTGGTCCGGATCAAAGGAAAGGTTTCAGAAATGGTGGTGGATGAAGAATCGGCCATCAACTTGGCGAGGCAGGAGGCGGCAGACGCCGCGGTCACCGTCAGTTTCGATGCCGCCAAGAGGCCGACTTCAGACGGATATAACCTGATCCTCTGTACCTTATCCTTAAAGGCCTTCGATACCACCACCGGGGAATTGTTCGCCAATGTTCAGGACCGGGATAAGACCATTGCCCGGGGCGGGGATTACGGTATTCAGGACGGTGTGGCCCGGGCAGCCATCAAGGTGGGTCCGAGGACCGTGGATCGGCTCACCAAGAAGATCGTGAAGCGGTTCAGCACCAACAGGGCGAAATTTGTCATGCTTGCCTTCAGAAACATTTCGTCCAAAAACCAATACAAGGTAGAAAACCTCCTGGAGGAGATCGGGTGGCGGTATCGCGTCGCGCGCCAGACAGGGAACTATGTGGAGTTTGAGGTTTTCTCAGAGGCCGACCCCACATCGGTGCGAATGACCATGAGAAAGGAAATTCAAAAGGCCCAGCTCCCACTGACGCCTTCCGAGATGGTGGGCAGCCGCGTCATATTCGACGGCAAGGATACAGGAGGATACTCCTATATGTATGTGGGTCAAGACACCATCAGCGGGGCGGTGAGTGCCGAGGAAAAACGCATTATTGCCCAATATGCCCGGGCGGTTCTGGGGGAATCCCAGTTTATCAACCCCATCACCATGGCCTCCATGGAAGGGGAATATCCGGATCTCAGTATCCGGGTGCACAAGTTCTCGGTTAAGACACAAAAAAGCGGGCATCGCCTGACCAGGGATGGGATATTTCAGGCCAGCTTCTCCATCCGGCAGGCCGGATACCTGGAGTGTTCCACGGGGAGTCCTATCCTCATTGAAAAACACTATGAAATGCCCGCCTATAAAAAGGAAAAACTCCCTTCGGTGTCTTTGGTGGAACAGCAGATGGTCAAAGAGGCGGTCCGCCGGGTGATTCGGCAATTTGTCCCGGTCAAGAGCCAGGTGCTAAGACCCGTGAAATCCGGAAGCGATTTGAGCGGCAAAGCGGCGAGCATGATTGATGCGGGCAACTGTATGGGGGCCTATCAGGTGCTGAAACCCGTGGTTTCCAATCCCGCCTGCGAGGACGCGGACAGTTTGTACAACGCGGGGGTGGCCGTGGAATGTGCGGCCTGGAACGCGGCCAATGATCAGAAGACCCAATTTCAATACCTGAAAAAGGCTGGAGAATACTACGGAAAGGCGGCTTTATTGCGACCGGGAGATGACGAAATTCAGCAGGCCAAAGGTCAGTTGGATTATGAATTGCAGACTTTTTTCTCCTCATTCGTGCGCCAGGAGGATACCCAAAAAACACTGGATGATTTGAAGGCGCCCAAGAGCTTTTAACCTAAGTCGCTTAAGGGTCTTGAATTTCAGCCTTTGATTGATTTTTAGGGGTGAATAAACGATGCGAAAAATGCTGCTTTTGCTGTGCCTGGTTTTGCTGACCTCAGGCTGTGTTAAAGCCATTGAGCATGCCACCGGACTCGAGTTGTCCAAAAACATGAACCCGGTTATGGAACTGGAAATGGACCTGGTTTTTTTGGATGAAATTGCGGCCTATACCAAGCTCAATCAGATGATTTTGGAGCGGGTCCCCATTTCCATGGATGATCCGTGGCCCGAACTCTTGAACCACTATACAGAGTGCCAGGAATTTGAAGAAAAGGCCAAGGCCCGGTATGACGATTGTCTGACCGAACTGTTGAGGGAGGACTTCTTCTATTATCGGACCTATGACACGGCCCTCTATTTCAATCTCCTGGGAACCGGGGGGGCAAAGGCCTTGCTGGCCCGTGCCATCATTTCGGCCCGGGATCTCCTGATTATCGAGGGGGCAAAGGAGTTGGGAAGGCGCTATGAACATGCCAAGTGGGTGGTCAGCTATTACCCCTTCGGGTGCAAGTGCTGTTACTTCAGCCCCCAATTCGGTTTGATAAGGCCTGCATCCATCGAATGCCTCAGGGTTAAACCCCTTATGGGATGTCCGTTTTTCGTAGATCCTACGGAAATGGTCCTCTACGACTATCTCTTCGGTGAAGGTGGGTTCGATTCGTGGGTGGAGCTTCAAATAAATCCGG
>JARRPY010000477.1:2529-3728 GCA_037382425.1 Deltaproteobacteria bacterium | reverse complement strand
GGGAGTGGCCCACTTTAGCATGGGCCAATTTGATAAGGCGGTGGAGTTAATTAACAGAGCACTTACTTATAATCCAAAAACGCACAAGATATTAGGTATTCTCGCATCCGCCTATGCGTATCTGGGGCATGAAAAAGAGGCCCGTGACTCGTTGCAGGATTATCTAAGAGGGTTTGAAGCTAGACCTAATTTGAACGGGATAATGTCTGAATGGCCCTTTAAGGATCCGAAGGACGCAGATCTCCTGGCTGAAGGCCTGATCAAAGCGGGACTGCCAGGGCGGGCCTCTGATTATTGCAAAGTACTACTGGAAAACAAGCTGTCAGGAGGGGAAATCAGGAAGCTTTTGTTCGGGCACACCATGGAGGGACTAGTTTATGGGAGGGAAGACAACAAATGGTCGCTGTATCGTACCAAAGATGGCGCAGTAGAATATATGGACACCATTAGATACGATACAGGAAAGAGCTGGATCGAGGGTGATTCATTGTTTACAAAGTATAGAAATCTATATGAAGGTCTTAAGATCACTAGCGAAGTGTATCGTAATCCGGATGGGACCTCCAAAAAGATGGATGAGTATTTCATTGTATGGGATTGGGGGATAACTCCATTTTCTGTGAAGAACTGAAGTTTGGATTTAATCTTTTCTCCAGTTATGGCTAGTAAATTAAATCTTGAGAAGAACGGATTTCTAGGCTGCTACTCAAATGATCGCATTGATTTTGGGCTTTTGTGATTTTCCAGGTTTCGTGCATTTATATGGCATTCAAACTACTGAAATTATTATAAGATTCTAAATAAATCATTCACCTCACGACAGTGAAATTAGTGAGTTGGGTCATATAGGAAAGTCAGCTTAGGAAGATCGGGGCATATATTGCCAACAAGCCGGTATCCTGATAAGAAGGCAGGGTCATTTCTGACCCTGCCTTGGGTGTTTCTGTCTGAAAATTTAGTTCTTGGGCTCGACTATTTTCCAATGAGATTTTGATACGCTGAAACTCGCAAATTTTCCCTTAGCAGGTGGCTGTAATGAATATCGAGTGAACTCACCACCACCCTGAATACCGCTGACTTTCCCGGTGCCGCCTACATAGGTAAAAGTCCCTCTGACAGTCGTAGGCTTGCCCACTTTACCTGAGCCTTTGTAGGTCATAAACACCTTGTCTCCGCTCGTGAGAGTAATGACAAGATAG
>JARRPY010000477.1:0-2522 GCA_037382425.1 Deltaproteobacteria bacterium | reverse complement strand
ATAGCCGGAATCCTCAATCGCCCCTCTGACTATTTGCAGGCCTCCCAAAACATGCTGAGATGAATTGTGAAAGAGGCCCTTTCCGCTGTCGTCCACCATTACCCCAAAGCCTTCGTAATTTAGTTGTACATGTGACTTTCCCATCGCTAGCATTTGGGGCGTTCCACTATAAAAGACCTTTCCTGAGCCTGACCCCTCCTTTGCCATTTCTTCGCTACAGACTGGTGCAGCGACGACCGATAAAGCGAGAACAAGGGCCGATACCATAAAGATCCTCTTCATAATAACCCCCTCTCTTTGATTGTTAAATAGGCCTCATAAAAGAGAATGTTTTATGCTCCCAACAGAACCCCACGTCCTGTTAGGAGCATGGCATGCACATTTTGAGAGGATTCCCCATTAGGTAATCTCCAAAAGTAAGGTCATGGCCTTAAATGGGCTGCATAACATTAGATAAATGCCTTGGGATATAATGAAATTGTTTACATTTTTCTATTTTTTGCGTAAGATTTGTAGATAGCTTTATGTTGACGAGTGTTCGGGCTGGAAGACCTCACATCGCAATGTAGACAAACTTCTTCTCGACTGGATGCGACGGGGGAATACCTCTTTTGGAACTGAACTGAACTTCTAAGCTTTTTGACCACGAACCTCATACTGCCCTATCGAATCCCATATAACGATCTCGCCCAAGTGAATGAATCTCTAGACCGAATGTTAGACCTTCTACTGTGAAGTGATGGTTCGAACCGTGAAACTCTTTTGACAAAATTACACGAGCGAACCTGGAGACTGTTTTCATCGCTAACTCGATGAGAGGTGGATATGGCCCAAAAAGCTTCGATCCGGATCGATCTAAATCACTTCAAAATGCACATTAACCTGCCGGAAAAACTGGAAGTAAGCCTCCATTTTACCTCGCCTTCCAGGAGATTTTACCTTTCCCTCATCGCCCTGGTTGTTCATGAAATGAAAAGACAGGGTCAAATTACATCCATCCCCTTGGAGCAGCATCACGATGTATTGGCGCTATTGAACGAAACCGTAGGCGCGGGGGCAGGTTCTTCCAACAGGGAGCAACTCCTGCCACGGATCTACCGTAAGTGGAAGGATGCTCTCCCGGATCTGGAGCATGGACAGCTCTTTCGTGTTTTGGGCAGGAAAAAGGAATACGAAGATGCTGTTGGGAAGATATATTTGTTTAGGGACGAGGAAAAGGATCTTTGGGCCAATTTGTTCGATTACAAAGGGAGCCAAGAGCACCTGCGGCTCAGATTTTCGGTGGATAGAGTGGGAGCATCCCTGGACGATGTGACGATCGTACATGGGACCGAAATGGGCCGATTGGATGAGGATGCATGGGATGGATTCGTCCGGGGTCTCCAAGGTGTTGATGAAAAAGGGGATCTATTATTAGATACTCAAGGGGACAAGAAAGATGCCATTGTTCGTGAAGCGAACTCCGACAGACCCCCTCTAAAGAGCCAGAAAAAATGGATGTTTTTGGTCTGTTTGATTACCTTCTATAGCTGTACTCCCTTTCGCAAACCTCTCCGGTGACCCTGAGCAAGAGTATTTTGTAGACGGGATTACTGAGCAGATTATCACTGCGCTTTCCAGAATGCCCAGACTCTTTGTAATCGCCCGGAACTCTACGTTTACCTATAAAGGAAAGCCCGTCATGATTCAGCAGATGGCAGATGAACTGGGTGTTAAATACGTGCTGGAGGGTAGTGCACAACGATTAAAGGACCGAGTCCGGATCACTGCCCAGTTGGTGGATGCGATCACCGGGCGTCACATCTGGTCCAGCCGTTATGACCGCCGTATCTCAGACATTTTTGCGCTCCAGGATGACATCACGTTTAAGATTATCGAAGCTCTCGGTGTCAAACTAACAGAAGGGGAGCAGATAAAGCTTTTCGGATCGGGCGCCAGCAATCTTGATGCGTATCTGAAGACTTTGGAATCCCTTGAATATTTCAGGCAATTTACTCCGGAGAGTATTATCCTATGCAGAAAGAAGGCTAAAGAGGCAATTGTACTGGACCCAGAATATCCAATGCCTTGGGCTATGGTAGCATGGAGCCACTTTATTGAAGTGCACCTTGGATTTAGCAAAAAGCCTCAGGAATCGCTAACTGAGGCTGGCAGGATCACCCAAAAAGTTCTCACCCTGGACCAGAAAGGTTTTCACGGGCATTATCTGATGAGTTACTTATACCTATTTCAGAGCCAATATGATAAGGCACTTGAAGAAATCAGGCAGGCGGAAATTCTTAATCCAAATGGCGCTGATGTTACCGCATTTTACGGTTTGTTACTCAGAATTGCTGGAAAACCTGAAGAGGCAATGCCAAAATATGAAAAGGCAATCCGGCTGAATCCTATTTCTCCTGCCTGGTACTGGCAGAATTTCGGTCATTCATACCGACAAACCGGTCAATATGATGCAGCCGTAGAGGCCTATAAGAAAGCACTTGTTATTAATCCAGACCATTTTAGTTCCTGGACAGGTATTA
>JARRPY010000476.1:0-3468 GCA_037382425.1 Deltaproteobacteria bacterium | reverse complement strand
GAGATCCGACCTGTTCTCATAGCCATTGAGGATTTACACTGGAGTGATAAAAGTTCCGAGGAGTTTTTAAAAAACCTCCTGGATAGTATTTCAGGTGAGAGGATATTTTTAATATTCACTTACCGTCCTGACTTTGTCCACACCTGGGGTGGCAGGTCTTATCACAGTCAGGTAAACCTGAATCGGCTTTCCAATCGTGAGAGTCTTGCCATGGTTGCCCATCTTTTGGGAACAGATGTCATAGACAGAGAACTTGAGGAATTAATCCTTGAAAAGACGGAAGGCGTTCCCTTTTTCATAGAGGAATTTATACGGTCCCTCAAGGATTTAAAAATCATCGAGAGAAAAGGCAATCGATATCAACTAAAGAGGGACATCCAGGATTTGCCCATACCCTCCACGATTCATGATGTGATCATGGCCAGGGTAGACACGCTTCCCGAAATGGGGAAAGAAGTTCTTCAGATCGGATCGGTAGTGGGAAGGGAGTTTGGCTATGACTTAATCATGAAAGTGACAAATTTATCTGAAGCTGATTTGCTGTCAAACCTCTCTGCGTTGAAGGATTCGGAGCTCATTTATGAGAGAGGGATATTCCCGCAATCCACCTATCTCTTTAAGCATGCCTTGACCCAGGACGTGGTCTATGACTCGATACTGAATCGAAGGAAGAAGCAGATCCACGAAGGCGTTGGAAGCGCCATCGAAAATCTTTATTCGGAGAGATTGGATGAGTTTTACGAAATGTTAGCCCTCCATTACACCGAGGCAGGCTTAAGTGACAGGGCCATCAGCTACTGCCAGCGGGCAGGCAAGCGCGCCAATGAACGCTCCGCTTATCAGGAGGCGATAAGCCACTTAACCTCCGGCTTCAATCTGCTTCAAAACCTTCCGAAGACCCAGGAACGGCATCAGCAGGAACTGCAGCTTCAGATGGCCATTGGGGCGTCATTGCTTATGGTGAGAGGGCATGCGACTCCCGAGGTGGAGGCTGCCTACCGGCGGGCTCATGCCCTGTGCCGGCAATTGGATGACACACAGGACATGCTGCCGGTGTTGTTCGGTCTCTGGCGGTTTTATGTCATGCGAGCGGATTACGCCACAGCCCGGCAGCTTGGTGAGGAGCTCCTTAAGTTGGCTGAGCGCTATGATGATTTGCCTTTTCACGTTATTCCCCATTATGCAGCGGGTTTTACCAGTTTTTGTCTCGGAGACCTGGTGCGAGCGCGCAGGCACTTAGAGGAAGGCATTGCTAACTATGATCCAGCGCAGCGGCAATCACCGGTGTACTGGGCCGGCCAAGATCCGGGTGTGGCCTGCCGGATCTATGCCGCCTTAACCCTGTGGCTGCTGGGCTACCCAGACGAAGCCTCGGCGCGTGCCCAGGATGGACTGGCGCTGGCGAACGAACTTGCCCATCCTTTCAGCGAAGCCTTTGCACTTGTCGGTATTTCTTTTGTGGCTCGGCTTGGCCGAGATAGCAGAAGAGCCTTTGACAATGCAGAGGCTGCTGTGATCCTCTCATCCGAACACGGATTTCCATCCTGGCTGTCCCAGGATTAACCAGTTACGCCAGGGTATCAAGGATTGGAGGGCAATCGGGACAGAATTGTTCGTGCCATTTTACCTGGCCTTACTTGTCGAGGGGTATGGCGGCCTAAATCAGGTAGATGAAGGGTTCGATGCCCTGAAAGAAGGCTGGGAGGTGATCGAGCAAACCGATGAACAATGGTGGAATGCCGAACTACATCGTCTTAAAGGAGAACTGCTCTGGCACCATTCCACCACGGATGGGGTTCAGGCAGAAAATTACTTCCAGAAGGCCATTGAAGTCGCCCAAAGCCAGCAGGCCAAATCTTTGGAACTCCGAGCTTCAACCAGTATGGCCAAATTGTGGCTGTCGCAGGGTAAGAACGATAAGGCCCGCGACATATTGGCCCCTCTGTACAATTGGTTCACTGAGGGAACGGAAACTTTCGACCTTTGTGAAGCCAAATCGCTATTGAAGGAGCTTCAGAGATAGAGTGTTTTTTTGAAGGTTATGTGCTTTAGGACATATATGAGATAGCAGCTACGGAATCAATATCACTACTCAGCCCGGCAGCTCCGAAATGAGTTTATCACAAACGCTCTATTGTGCTGGAGATGACGGAGGGTTAGAGCAGGTAATGCTCATATACCGCTGAAAACGAGGATCGAATCTATCATTTGGGTAGCCATGAATCGCTGGAATTTCAGGGTTAGATATTGCAGGGTTTATGAAATCAATCCTTCGGAACCTATTTTCATATAAATCTTGGTCATTAAGGGGTTTTCAGTTGTTCTGACAATTGAGGTTTGAATTTTGAAATCATAATTTTTTCAGACCCTTAATACTTAATTGACTTCTCTGCTCGGCTAATGAAATAGATGCCTGATTTCTCATAATGATATGGATGAATTGCCTCAAATTCAAGTATTTCTACAATATTTTAAGTCGTATAAACGGACTGATGGACATACCGGATATGAATTCCATAAAATCGTATTTTTTTCTTGACATAAAACGAATTTAGCCATTTCATTAATAGCCGAATTTAGCCATTTCATTAATAGCAAGTAATATTAACCTACATATCAGACCTCTTTCCGAAAGGTTACCAATGAAAATTGCGCTCAAAATGTACAAGCCCTGCTCGTGATGGGCATATCCTGCCTGTTGGGAGCTCACCACATGTTTTAGAAAAGTTTGCCCTCATCCTAAAATCGGGACGGAAAGCTACAGGTCTTAGCGCCCACTATTATGCTCCCATTTCCTAACAGGTTTGCATTACTGCTGGGAGATGTCTCTCATGCCATTGTATCGGCTTTAATATAAGATCATATTCATTTGCGATCTCTCGTCTTCCTCTTCATTAGTTTAAAAAGGGTGCCGTATCATTTTCCGCAGAGAAATTGTGACATGCAGAATATGCTTTAAGGAGTCCTCGTGTCTTTTCTTGATCGAGGCCAATTTAAACACCGGAAAAGGAGGTCTGTATCATGGGATTTGTAGAGTCTCTTGAAAAAATCGCTGAGAGTTCAAAAAAGAACGGCGAGTTCTACGATGCGGAAGTATTGACCATTTATTTTGAGACCAAGCAGGAAGTCGTAGCGCGATTGCTTCCATCACCGCTCAAACCAGCTCAGTTTCCTTTGGGGGTAGCATTTGTCGCGAACTATCCAAAAACCAACTTTGGTGTCACCTATCAGGAAAGTGGGCTCTCTTTGGCGGCCCAATTCAACGGCGAGGAAGGTGTATATTGTCTTGCAATGCCCGTCACCGATGATATGGCCCTCATCCTTGGTCGTGAGGTGTTCGGATACCCTAAGAAAATTGGGGAGATACAGCTTAGCCGCAACGAGAATCAAGTGGATGGTTGGACCGAGCGTCACGGTGTACGGTTTCTAGAAGCCAAGGCCAATCTGACGGGCAAATTCAATGACCCG
>JARRPY010000475.1:0-2809 GCA_037382425.1 Deltaproteobacteria bacterium | reverse complement strand
CAACTCAAACAGAAACTCAACCAGATGGAAGAAAAGGCGCACCATAAGGTGGATTGGGAGAAGGAACTGAAAGCGATCGAACATGCGCTGAAGGATCTGGATGAGGAATATCGCGAGACCTGGGCCTATATTTACCATTAGACACCAAACGCCCCTGATCGGGGTCCGGTTGTTGGTGGGCTACACCCTCCTGCCCGACGATCCAAAGCAAGGGACGACATACAGAACCCCTGCCCATTTTAAGGCACTAACCCGGACATGCAAGGCATTGTCGGCATCATTACCTTTCTTTCGTTGCTGGGGCTCTCCCTCGTGGTGACCCGATTGGCCACCTCCGCACTCTCCTTGACCGGTCTCTCCTGGGAAGCGGCACGATTTCAGGCCCGGTCCGCCTTTACCGGGACCGGATTTACCACCAAGGAAGCCGAGCGGGTCGTAGACCATCCGGTTCGTCGGCGCATCATTATGATGTTAATGGTCGCCCGCAGTGCCGGGTTCGTATCTATCGTCATTTCACTGATCCTCTCTTTTGCCGGAACAGGAGATGAAACAGATCGCCTGTTTCGTGTCCTCTATCTGGTCGGCGGGGTCGTCATCCTTTGGATACTGGCCCGAAGCCGTTTCGTTGGCGATTATCTGACCCGCGCCATTGAAAGGGCGCTCGATCGCTGGACGGATCTGGACACACGAGATTATGTCAGTCTTCTGAAGCTGTCCGGAGAATATCGGGTCACCGAATTGCAGATCAAGAAGGATGCCTGGCTGGCGGGCAAACGACTGAGCGAATGCCAGTTGGCCGACGAAGGCGTCACCATCCTGGGCATATACCGTCAAGACGGCACCTACCTGGGCGTCCCTACAAAGGACACCGAGATCTACTCCGGAGATACCCTGATCCTTTACGGTCGGTCAGGCGTCCTTCGGAACCTGGATATCCGAAGGAATGACGAGACCGGTGAGCAAGCCCACAGGGAGGCGGTCGGCGAACAACAACGAAAAGAGAGACAACAAAAGACAGAGGATCGGGAACAGAAAACAAAGCCTGCGCCTAAGCACCCGGCCGATGACGCATAAAGGGCACCAGGGGTTGTCAGAAGGCACTGGGATCAATGACGGCCGTCACCGGCAAATGGTCCGAGGCGGTTAGCGCCGGTCGGGTTCTGACGGCCTCGATGGTTTTGCGGGCGCGCGTCGGCCGCACCAGGATGCGATCCAGCGGCAATACTGGGAAATGGGACGGATAAGAGGGGGGGATCCGGCCTTGCCGAAGTGGATCCGCAGGAAACGAGAGACCATCCCGAAGGGATCCCACTCGTTTAAATCTCCCAGAAGCAGGGTCACGCCCGGATCATCGGACCGCAGTTCATTGAGAATTTGTCTCACCTGATGCCTTCGTTCATCCCGCTTCAGGCCCAGATGGGTCGCAATCACCCGGATGGGAAGACGGGCCACCTCCACGCTGGCCATGATGGCACCCCTGGGCTCCCTTCCTTTTACGCTCAAATCCAAGCGGTGAATATGGTGCACGGGGTAGTGGGTCAATAGGACGTTGCCGAAATGGGTATCTTTTCGACACAGGGTCATGCCGGGTACGGCCCTCATTCCCGTCGCATCTTCCAGGTCCCGCAAATGAAAGGGCCGGGAGGGGTTCAAAAAGAAAGAGACGGATCTTTCATCCCATGGCGATCCCGCCACTGATGGACATTGTATGTGGCTGCTTTGAATATATTATATGTCCTCCCCGTTTTTTTGAAACCTTTGCCTGATCCGCCAGAAAAAAATGCCAAAGGCGATGGCCGCACATCCGGTGAGCATGATATTCACCCAATCCGGTTCCTTAATGATCTGAAGGAGCCGGTCTACAAAAAAAGTCAGCACAGCAATGCCCGGCGCCATACCGATACATGTCCCTACCGCATAGTCCTTGAATCGAATTCTGGAGGCACCGGCCAGCATATTCACCAAGGTGAAGGGCGCCAACGGGACATTTCGAAGGACGATGATGGTGAGGATCCCTCTTTTTGCCAATCGTTTACTCACCCGTTCCACCTTTCGACCGACCAACTTCTGGAGGGGGGCCTTGCCCAACACGGCTCCGATACCGTAGGTCGATACGGCACTCAGCACACATCCTGAGAGCGCGTAGAAAAAGGCCGTGAGTGGGGGAAAAACCACAGCCGTCACGCCGACCAATAGGGTTACCGGCACCACGAGCACCCCGGCGGCCAGGTAGACCCCCATCACGATGAGCGGGGAGAAGGCGTTTTCCTGGATTGACCGACCCCAGTCGGTCAGTTGCTGCTGGTCAATCCACTGAGAAAGCGGCGTCCAGCGCCAGGCCCCTGCCAGACCCAGCAAAATCGCCAAAATGATGCCTCCCTTGACCCACGCCTCCAGTTTGGAATGGCGTTGCTGCTCATCCACCACGCCATCCAGGACGTGATCAATCGCCACCGGACGATCCGGATCCAATAAAGATGTGTCCGACAGGAGTTTTGTCCCATCAATGGGCAATTCGTTTTCCGTGTCGAGTTTCCGGAAACCCCGTCCGGTACCCGTTAACGTATCAACGGCCGTTAGAAATGATGCAGCCGGATGACACGCCTGGGCCACATCTTCCATGTTCCTGCCGGTATGCTCAGATATCAGCCGGTCTCGAAACGCCGTGATCCCCTTCTGAATTTGAGCATCCTCCCATCCCTCTACCACTAAATCGCATTCGGTATCCAAACCCATTGAACGATTGGTGAGATTGGAAGACCCCACGCGCGCCAGCTTGTCATCCACGATCATGATTTTGGCATGGACG
>JARRPY010000474.1:0-2576 GCA_037382425.1 Deltaproteobacteria bacterium | reverse complement strand
CGATTCCCCGCCCGGTCGTGCGGATCGTCCGTCTGAGCGCGTCGTCGCTCGATGCACCGGACACGGTCTCCCTCCGGAAACGGGACATGAAGTGAATGGCGTAGTCGATGCCGATCCCGATCGCCACCGACGATACCATCAGGGTCGCGAGATCGAGCGCGGTTCCCGAGTAGGCAAGACGGCGGGCCCCTATACGAAAAAAATGGAATCGATTCATTTCTAGCACCTTCAGAGGTATAATTAATGAGACCCTTCGAACTGAACCCCGATGAACTCAAGAAAAAGCTGGAGGAGATGGTGGAGGCGACCATCTCGGACTTGGGTTCGGAGTTCCTGCTCATGCCTGCGGGACCGGCCTTCATCACGTATGGCGATTTCCGTAACGCATACGAGGTATTAAAGAAAGGGACCGGTGCCTTTCTCGAGTTCACCACCGACAGTGTGAGAGAGGGGGTTTTTCAAAACAGTCGGGTATTCTGTGTTCTCAGATCCATGCTGGGGATGACGCCACCCGAGTGGGCCGAAGTGGCCAAGTCCCAATACGATGTAATTATCCCTCAAAATGCAGCCCGTCTACTGGACCGGAAATGCCGAGAAGACATCGGATATGTCCAGAGATTGGAAACCAAATACCAGGCCCAGGTGGCGAAGCATAAAGAAAAGGGAACCCAGGCACCCGAACGGCCTGTCAGCCTCGCAAGGATAGATGTATTGGTGCAAACCGCCGTCCATTTCCTGAATAAAGGTGCACCCAAGGCCGTGGAGGGCGTGGTGCACCGGATGGACAAGTTCGATAGTTCACACGGCATCGAATCCCTTCAATACGCGGCCAAAGACGGTGCTGCTCTATGAACGGTATCTTGGACGGCCGTTCGCGGCTCATCGCGACGCGGTTTCAGAGTTGGTGGGCGAGACCATAGAAAACGCCATCGAAGATCAGTTAAGGAAGAGCGGGGTCACCTATCGCAAGACCCAACGGGCCGAACGTATCCCCGGGTTTGGGCAGGCCCCGGATTTCTGCATTCCGGATGAACTTAACCCCGCCGTGATCATTGAAGCCAAACTGACGAGCGACGACGGCACGGCACGGGACAAGGTGGCCAGGATCAAAGTGCTGGAAGCCCAGCGAAATCAGCATGCGGCCGAAGGCCGGCCTTTCTATGAGGTGGTGGCCTGTATTGACGGAAGGGGATTTAGAGAAAGGCGTGAAGACATGCGGCAGATGCTGTTGCGGTTGGACGGCAAGGTATTTACCATGGCCACCCTCGATCAGTTGATCACCCACACCCGTATCCGGGAGTTTGTCAGTTCGCCGACTTGAGACAGGATAGATGGCTTCTGAGAGCCGTTTCAGGGAACACGCAACAGAGTTATTCGATTAACAGAAGTGTTTACTCATAAGCGTTTTTTGAGAAAGTTTATTTTATCACTAACGATCGTTTTGCTTTTCATTCCCAAAAACCAGTGCATTACAAACTTAATTTTTTGCCAGCGTCCCCCGTCTCCAACACCTCATTATACTTGCGGTACAGCCCTCGAAATTGATGGTAGGTCAATCCCAGGATCCGGGCCGCCTTCTTCTGATTGAATCGGGCCTCGTTGAGCGCCTTTTGAAGCAACCTGATCTGGAGTTCCTGGACCGCCTCCTTGAGTGGTTTTCCCATGAGGTCATCTATTAGGCCGGTCTTCCGGTTCGCCGCCTGATGCCCGGTTTCTTGTCCTTTCGGGGCCGGGCGCCCGGTTCGAAAAGGATCAAAGTCGATATGGGAGATGAGCGGGGAATCCGATCGATACACGGCCCGCTCCACTATATTCTTGAGTTCTCTCACATTTCCCGGCCAGTCATGGTCCTCCAGGGCGATTACGGCGTTTGGGCTGAATCGGGGCATCTCTTTCCATCCCAACTCGAGGGCCATTCTTCCCGCAAAATGATGGGCCAACAGCGAAACGTCTCCCCGCCGTTCTCTGAGAGGGGGAAGGAACAGCACTTCAAAAGAGATTCGATCCAGGAGGTCCCGCATAAATCTGCCTTCATCCGCCAGGGCCATGAGGTCCGCATTGGTGGCCGCAATGATTCTCACATCCGCCTCAATGCTCTCGGAACTGCCCACCCGCTCAAAGGTGCCGTATTCCACCACGCGCAATATCTTCTCCTGGACCTCCATGGGGATATTGCCGATTTCATCGAGAAACAGGGTGCCCTCGTCCGCAGCCTCGAATCGGCCGGTCCGGCGCTGTTGAGCGCCGGTAAAGGCCCCCCTTTCATGTCCGAAGAGTTCGGCCTCAATGAGGGAGGGGTTGAGCGCCGAACAGTTCAGGGCCACCAGGGGGCCCTGCCATCGGTGGGAGAGGAAATGAAGCCGGGAGGCGGCCAGCTCTTTGCCCACCCCCCTCTCCCCCACCAGGAGGACGGGCCGGTTGATGGGGGCCACCCTGGACAGGTGCTCCTGAAAATCCAAAAATGCGTCGGATTGGCCGAGGGCCTCTGACATTCCCACAGGGTGGCCCCCATCAACCGGCCCGTCCTCCTGGTGGGGGAAAGGGGGGTGGGCAAAGAGCTGGCCGCCTCCCGGCTT
>JARRPY010000473.1:1814-3133 GCA_037382425.1 Deltaproteobacteria bacterium | reverse complement strand
GAAAAATGTTCAATTTTCTTCGCCAGCAAAGCTGGCCAAGACCCCAATCCTCCAGATTGGGTCCCCAGTTTGGTTTAGCTCAAGAAAGGCGATAATTTCAACCACAGGAATATAATGAATATTTCGAGGATTGAAATTTGAGACTGACGCCGAGATCGGCCAAAAGGGGCCGTTTTTCAAGGTCTCGAATCAAGGGCCTTTCAATGGGAAGGATGGCTTACTCTTCAAACGCCTGAACCTGATAAGTAAAGACTTCCAGATCCCCTTTTTGCCATTCATTTGGGCCTAAGCCCGCCTTCATACAGAGGTGGCGTAGAAATTCCTGCTTATCCGGGAGCTGTTCCCACACTTGAGGCAGAAATGTGGCCTGTTGAAAGCCCTTCTTGATGATGAGACCGTCCACACCCGGCCGGATCTTCTTGAGGAGGTCGTCCCCTCCCGAATAGGTAAGCGGTTTGGGATCGGTCAATATGCTGATTTCAATGGCCACCCGCTTAAATTCCGCTTTGGTGAGCGGTCTGAAACGGGGGTCCCTGAACGCCGCGTTCACCGCATTGACCCGTATGCCTTCGACCAGCGACTCATGGGGTTCGATGTGTCCGATGCAGCCCCTCAGGTTGCCGCCGATGGTCAACGTCACAAACGTGCCCCGCTTTTCATCAAAAAGGGCCGGCCACTTTGCATCCTGTTTTATATTGCCCGTTTCATCAAAAAGGGCCTGCTCAATGGTTTTCCTCGCAAGATCGAGAAGGATTCTCCCCTCTTCTTCCGTCAACATGGTCCTTTCTGCCATGATCTCCTCCGTCTTATGTGCGGCAGGAGGGGTGGGGCTGGAGTGTCTAATTTCCCTGAATGACCCCTCATCCCCCCAAGCAGGGCTCAAGAAAATGGGAAAAATGAAGAGCCAAACGAAAAGCATCCAGCCCATGTATTCACCCATGTATTCAATGGATAAACCCATGAAAAAACCTCTCCGGCATGCACGATACATTCCAAGTGGCTAAATAATCAGTTTAAAAAACATGTCATTCGACTCATTTAAAGATAAGTGGAACAGATCCGGGTGTCAACTGAAGGGCTCGGCCTTCCGAAAATCAGGCAACAGGGCAGGAGACGAAGGGCCGCTCGCCTCGTAATGCTCAGGAAATTGGACAAACATATTCTCAAATCCCAAGGCCGTGGCATGGGCATAGACCTCATCGAACTCCCTCAGAGTAAGGGTTCGGTTCAATGCGGCATCTTTTTGGCGGACCGCCGGATAATACTGGGACATGATACTGAGCGGCAACTCCCTTCCAAACTCCAGGTAAAGCGAAGTC
>JARRPY010000473.1:0-1756 GCA_037382425.1 Deltaproteobacteria bacterium | reverse complement strand
TTTTTTACATGACCGGGGAGGATCAGATGCCGCACCAGGACCCCTTTTTGAGCCAGATCAGACTCGATTACAGATGCGTCCCCGTGTACACAGGAATCTAGGAAACCCTTTTGTCTGATCATCTCACCGATGGCCTCCAAGGCGGTTTTAGGATAGTCCCTGCATCGGGAGAGGCGGCCGGCCAGGCCGCCGTCTGAATATTTAAAATCAGGGAGGTAGATATCGGCGCTCGATTCTGCCTGCCTCAGCCAGGGTAGGGACTGGTAACCTGACAGATTAAGGACCACGGGCAGCCCCACCCCTTCTTCCCTCAGACGCGTCACAAGAGCGGTGACATGGGGCAGGAAATGATCAGGGGTCACGAAATTGAGATTGTGTACCTTCTGGAGACGGACCATGGCCTTGACCCTTTTCAACAATTGGTCCGCCGGCACGGTTTGGCCCAGCCCGCCCCAAGAGATTTGATGGTTCTGGCAATAGCTGCATTTCAGGGTGCATCCGGAAAAAAAGACGGTGCCGGACCCATTTTGTCCTGTTATGGGCGGCTCCTCACCGAAGTGGGGACCCACATAGCCGACCCTCAGCCGGGCGGTTTCGTCACAGAAGCCCGTGACGCCGGTGGTTTCTGCTTCAACCCGGTCCACGCCACACCCACGGGGGCACAGCCTGCATTCCCGGTATGGATCATTTTGACATCCCTTTGTCATTGTACTATGGTCTGATGTCGGAACATCCCCCTGATGCGTAATCACATTTGAGTGTGAACCGTTAAAATCGATACTCACTTTACCTAAAGTGACGGGTCGCCATTTAAAAATCAGAGGACGTCTGACAAGACTCGGGAGACAAAGCCATGCACCTTGAAGCGGTCGATTTGCATCCTCAAGCCTATCCCACCACAAGTCGTTATCCATTCAATCAAGATGTCTTCCAAAAGACCAAACAGATCCGTTTCGCTTCGCCCGTGACCTTTTTTGTGGGAGAAAACGGGACAGGGAAATCGACCCTTTTAAGATCGCTCTGTTATAAATGCCGAATTCACATATGGGAGGATCCCGAAGGAAATCGCTTCGAAAAAAACCCCTATGAAAAAATGCTTTACCGCTACATCAGCATCCAATGGAAAAACGGGTCCGTTCCAGGGTCCTTCTTCTCTTCAGAGACATCCCGCAACTTCGCCCATTATCTGGACGAGTGGGCCGCAAGCGACCCCGGCCAGCTGAATTTTTTCGGCGGCAAATCTCTCGTGACCCAGTCTCACGGGGAATCCCTCATGTCCCTTTTCAGGGCACGCTACAAGATTGAAGGGCTCTATCTCTTGGACGAACCCGAAACCGCCCTGTCCCCCAAAAGCCAGTTGGAACTCTTAGACATCCTGGATCACATGGGGAGAGCCGGGCACGCGCAGTTCATCATCGCGAGCCATTCCCCCATCCTCATGGCGTGCCCAAACGCCCGCATCTACAGCTTCGACCAGGCCCCGGTAAGGGAAATCGCCTATGAGGCCACCCCACACTATCAAATATATCGCGACTTTATTTTGAACTCAGATGACCGAACGAAAAAGCGCATTCATACCCGCAACGATCATGGCACCGGCTGTACCCTGTCTTCGGCTATTGCCGCCTTTCTGGCCAAAGGGAATTCACTCGAGGAATCGGTCGGGGCGGCCAAGGCCTATATCACCAAGGCCCTCGAGGCGGGGGCCGCTTATGTGGTGGGTAAGGGTCGGGGACCGGTGCATCATTTCCATGAT
>JARRPY010000472.1:0-3013 GCA_037382425.1 Deltaproteobacteria bacterium | reverse complement strand
CCTCAGAAATACCTCAATACAAAAAGCATGCAAGAGGTTACCAAGAATTACAAGGACGTGGCCACTTGGGGCGAAGTGATGGTCCAGTTTCCGGTGGATGGAGACCGGCACTACCTGAAATATCGCACCGATGTTTTCGACAACCCGAAAATGCAGGCAAAATATAAGAAGGACACGGGCAAGGAGCTCCGTGTCCCCACCACCTGGGAAGAATACAACGAGATCGCCCTTTATTTCACGGGCTCGGATTGGGACGGGGATGGCGAAATCAATTACGGCACCGCGGAAGTGGCCAAGCGGGACGACCTGATGTTCTCGGCGTTCATCAGCCGCGCGGCGCCGTACGCCAAAGACCCCCATGTAACGGGGGGATTCTTCTTTGACCTCGAAACCATGGAACCGTTGATCAATACCCCGGGATGGGTCCGGGGGCTGAAACTTTTTGTCGAGGCTCAGAAGGCCTTTCCCCCGGGAGGTAACAACTTTGGTTTGGGAGACGAAATCTTTTCTTTCGGTGGGGGGCAAACGCTCATGAGTTACAGCTGGGATGACGCCTTCATCCAAGCCATGCAGAAAGACAGCCGTATCCGTAATAAAGTGGCGGCGGCCCCGCTTCCCGGTGCCGCTAAGGTGTGGAATCGGAAGACCGGCAAGTGGGAAGAATTCGATCCGCCGAATCAACACCGCCACCACGTATGTGGAGACCCTCTCCAGTATGGATGATAGTAAGAATCGAGTATTTGACTTGAGGGTGCCGGGCGTCGGCCAGTTCATGTCATCTCTGGCCGCCGGCGTGTCCAAGGCGCTTGCCGGTCAGGAAACGCCTCAGAAGGCACTCGACGGCGTTGCAGAGGAATGGCGGCAGATTGTCGATCGTATCGGAAAAGACAGGGTCCGTGCGGCATATGCAAACGTGGTCGCCCTTGAAGACAACAAAAAGTAAAAGCAAACTTGAAATAGGATAGGCCTTGACCTCCGGTCAAGGCCTATCCTATTCACCTGCTTCACCCAGAGAGTGCCATGCTCAAACTGAATCATAAGCATTTCTTCTTGCTTCCCGGACTGATCGTCCTGGTGGCCATTATTATCTTTCCCCTTCTGTTCACCCTTCGGGTCAGTTTTTCCAGTTGGGACGTCGTAAAACCCGGACTCGACTGGATAGGAGGAAAGAACTACGTCAGGTTGTTTGAAGATACGCGCTTTTGGGAAGCACTGTCGAGACTGAGTCTCATGGCCGTTGGCTCTGTTCTCATACAGTATATCATCGGATTCGGACTGGCACTTCTCGTCTGGCGTGACATTATACTCAAGCGATTCGTTCGTGTCCTTTTTCTTGTACCGATGATGACCACACCGGTGATCATGTCGGTCATCTGGCGCACTATTTTGAATGAATCTTTGGGGCCAGCCAACGACATCGTTCAATTGCTTGGTTTTGAGCCGTTGACTTGGCTTTCCACCGGCGGCATGGCCGTCCTGAGCGTCATTCTTGTGGAGGTCTGGCAGTGGACGCCCTTTATGTTCCTCCTTCTTCTGGCCGGTCTTTTATCTTTGCCGGATGAACCCTACATGGCAGCGGCCATAGACGGGGCCGGCGCCTTTCGCACCTTTTTCAGCGTCACCTTTCCCCTGATGGCCCCCATTTCCGTCGGCGCCGTCTTGATCCGATTAATTGAAGCCTCAAAACTGATGGAGACCGTCTACGTGCTCACCTCTGGGGGTCCCGGAACGGCCACGGAAACCAGCAGCTATTATATTTACATCAGAGGATTGAGGGACTATCAGATCGGATATGCCGCGTCTCTGTCGCTGACATATTTGGTCATCATGATCATCAGTCTCACCATTATCGCTAAGGTGCTGACGTATAAAATGGCACGGGATTGATCTATGAAAACACTCTATCTGGCACTGAAATACTCGGCCATTCTGTTGTGGACGTCTTTTGTTGCGCTCCCGTTTCTCTGGGCACTGACAACTTCCTTCAAAACGGCAAACGGCGTCACCAGCGGTGCCACCTACATCCCCTGGCTCCAATATAAGCCTTCCCTGGAAGGATGGAAGGTTCTGGTACGAACGGGTGGCCAAGGCATTGACATCGTAGGACCCTACATATCGAGCGCCATCGTTACCCTGAGCGCCAGCTTTTTGAGTCTGGCTCTCGGAACACTGGCCGCCTACGGGCTTTCTCGTTTCAGCTACCGTTTGGGGTTCATCCTTGGGTAATGGTGGACTTTTTCAATAATGTTCCGCAACAGATAGATGAAATGGCCATGATCGATGGGTGCAACCCGATCGGAGCCTTTGTACGGGTGATCCTTCCCAATTCCCTGCCTGGAATTGCCGTAGCAGGTCTGTTCTGCATCATTTTCGGATGGAACGATTTTTTCTTTGCGTTTACGCTCACTTTCACCAAGACCCAGTTGCTGCCTGTTGCCGTCGTATCACTTAACTCATCAGTGACACCATGGTGGAGCCTTTCTGCTTCAGCGTTGGTATCCGTTGCTCCGTTGATAATCATCGCCTTTTTCGTTGAGCGCTTCCTTTCCAGCGGAAAAATGGCGGGCGCCATCAGATAAGGAGGGTGAATTGGCTTTAGTCCTTCAAAATATCGACTTGAGGGAGGACGGTATCGCTCATCTTGATCATGTCAGCCTCGAGTTTAAACGCGGGCGACTCTATACGATTCTGGGCCGCACGCTGGCCGGAAAAACCACGCTGTTAAGGACAATTGCGGGGCTTCAACATCCCCAGAAAGGATCTATGGAACTCCACGGACAGGACTATTTGGATATTCCCGTCTGGAAGCGCAGCATCGCCATGGTGGATCAGCAGTTCATCAACTATCCGCATCTGTCGGCCCTCGCCAATGTCATGTTTCCTTTGAAAAGAGCGGGCATGTCCCGTGATCTGGCCCGGAAAAGGGCGCAAGCCATGTTGGCCAGAGTGGGCCTCTCCGGTTTTGAAAACCGCCGTCCCGGCGCCCTTTCGGGGGGTCAACAACAGCGTGTCG
>JARRPY010000471.1:0-3201 GCA_037382425.1 Deltaproteobacteria bacterium | reverse complement strand
GAGGCCTGATATGACAAGCTTCAAACCTGTACTGGCACTGGTCGGTCGCCCCAATGTCGGGAAGTCGACACTGTTCAATCGTTTGACCCGGACATTCAGAGGAAGGGGGTTATACCGGAGGTGTTTAAGAGGTGGAGAAAGGGTAAACGTCAAAAAAAGAAAGGAGGATCTCGTCATGCTATTTATGAATATTTATACTTACAAAGAAGGTAAGAGAGAAGAAATCATCAAAAGGCGCTTAGAAATAGGAACGGGCGCTCCCGAGGGAGTAAACATAATTGGGGAATGGACTGATCTAAGTGGAAGCGGTGGTTACTTGGTATTTGAAACAGAAAAACCCAATTATGCGTGGACCATGGCATGGAACGACTTGCTGGACATGGAAATTATCCCGATTCTAGACACGGAAAAAGATGTAATTGGCCTCCTTAAATAACGGCGTCTTAGTAAAAGTTACGAATAAGCATAGATTGTGTCGGCATAACGAATCATAATTTATGCTTATTCGATAGATGATAAGTCTATCTCTCCGAAATGCTATTGGAAATTGTTTAGGATGAATTCATAATTCCGCAACGTATATGTAACCTTCACCTGGGGCTTAATGAATCGAAAACCGGTCAACCCTCATTTATAGTGGTCGTCAGCATTCGGTATTTCATTTACAAAGAGAGTGCCTGAGAAACGCTCGGAGATGCATTTCCAGGAGAGATTCGGGTTTCTGGATCTATTAAAGCAGGGCCGATGAGAAACACAGCGTCTCGGAGGGCTTTGCATAGAAACGAAAGGAGGAGGTCAAATGAAAAAATGGATTTTTGCGTGTCTCGTTGTTTTATTTGGGTGCTTTGCGTGCGTTTCTACAACAAAGACGGTCCTCAAACCAGGCATGCCAAACACTTTGAAACTTTCCAACGGAGAAGTGGTTTATGATTTGAGTGGGGAGTGGGATTTAATAACTAGAGTTAGAGGTTATGTCTTCGGTGGCATGTTGGAGATAAAACAAAACGAAGATCGATTTGTCGGCACTTTGAAAAGCGGAAAATATCCTCAGAGTGGAGAAATAGTGAAAGGGTCATTGAAAGGGGGTGAAATGACCAATCTTGAATTCAATGCGCCTTCCCGTGGTTGGCTAAAGAGTGATGGAGAAATTCTTGATGGCGGTAAACGTATAACTATCAGTTCCCCGACGGTTGATCGCACATACGACAGCACTCTGACTAAAAGATAACTTTGCTTTGTGGCATGGGCTGACGGAACTTTCTATGTATTGTCTGGATCTAGAAAGACCGAGAGAAAGCCATCCAATCATCAGAAACATATGCAACAAGGGGGCTGCGATGAAAATAATTCTTATCACAGCAAAATTCTAATCAAAAAGGAGGGAAAGACGATGGCGACGATCAAAATATGCATTCGCAGTTTAGGGAATTTTCACTTTTATTCTGTTTATTGTGACAGCCCAAGCAGAGGAACCTATAGACTGTCTTTTATGTCTCAGTATGACAACGACACCAATCGTACAAAGCGAAGGTTTAACCGTTATGGGTTATGACTCCAAGGGAATCGTCCTCGACAACACGCAAAGCAAGTTTTTCGACAACGTGACTGTCCATATCGTCGGTGTAATGAAGATCGAGAAGGGAAAATTGACTAACAAGTTTGTTGGCAAGTACGTGGATCCAAGTGGCGATTTTTATGTCGCTGAAAATTCACAGCCCGGTACGGGAGTAGATTGGAAGTTTATATATGGCACTGGGAAATTTAAAGGGATTACTGCATCAGGGAATGCCACCCGTTTTACGAAGGGGAAGCCAGTCGTTCCAGGGACATCCCAATACTGCATAAAGGTAACGGGAACCTATGAGTTAAAAAAATAAATTCAATAGGCAGGGTCAGAAATGACCCTGCCTGTCTTTTCGGGTCGGCTCAAAGCCACATGCGAATGCTGCGATACGATTATGTAAACACACGGTAAGCTGAGGTGTGGATATAGCCACGGTATCCAGCCGCTCCATGCCTGGAAAAGGCTTCAGTGCAAACATCAGGGGCCCCAGATATTGTGCCTGCTCACTTTATGGCCGTTCACAACCGGAGTGAGGATTACCTAGATTACCCGAGTCACCAATTTCATTGTCATGAGGTGAATGATTGATTTGGTATCTTACAATAAATTCAGTCACTTGAATGCTATATAAATGCACGAATTCCTCACTCCTTCCTGTAGAAATTAAACATCTCCCAAATCAACATATTGTGGTGGGGGCAAATCGGTTTCTAAGTCCACGGATGTGACCACATGGGTGACTTTTAGGGCTCTTCAATTCATTTTCACGGTGGGGATTTTCGGGATACCGAAAAGAAGAGAAAGCAGATCCGAGATGTCAGACTTGGAATCAGTATCTCAAGGCTCACTCGATTCATTGAAACCAAGAATATCGCAGGCTTCCGAACTTGAACATATCTTTTTATCAGTAAAATCCTGTCGAATTTGAATTATAAATTGCCGTCAAACGCTGTGCCAACTTCTCTTCACTCCAACCCGGCTTTCCGTAGACCACGGATTAGGAGGTCTCTATCGGTTTCCTTCTTAAACTTCAATTTTAGAGAGTCCAGGTAGAATTTGGGATTCAACTTGAGCAATTCCTGAGCCTCGGCATGGGCTTCCTCATCCCGGCCGGCTGCACTATATGTCGCTGTGAGGTATATATGGGCGAATAAGTACTTGGGGTTAACATTCATCGCCTTTTTGCACATCGAGATCGCTTCTTCATGGTGCCCGGCAAAAAGATGAGCCAAACCAAGATAGGCAAGGGTCGTTGTGGTGGGAAAAGGGTTCAGGCGGATGGCCCTATCGAGTATGGGAATCGCCTCCACCGGTCTTCCCGCAAAAATCAGAACCTGCCCTAAATACACATGGGCTCTTTCGGAGTTAGGCGCTATTTCGACTGCCCGCCGTGCTTCGGCAACAGCTCTGTCCCATTCTCCTTTCAGACTATAGAAATAGGCCAACAGGCCGTGGGCGCAGTCCAACAAATCTTGCAAGGCAATAGCCTTTTTTGCAAATTCCACGGCTTGAGACAAAGACTTCTCCGGAGATTGACTCCAGCCGAACACCCCCTCTACAAGATAGGTCCATCCAAGAAGCGAATATGCCAGTCCAAAGCCTGGGTCCAGATCGATAGCCTCGTTCGCTAAACGGCG
>JARRPY010000470.1:0-3370 GCA_037382425.1 Deltaproteobacteria bacterium | reverse complement strand
CAGCCGCCGGGCAAAGGCCTCCAGGAGGGCGGGCGGTTCCGCCATGCCCACGCCATATATGAGCAGGCTGCCGTCCTTCACGTCCGCCACGGCCCGATCCGCTGTGGTCACCTTATTCTGGTATTCGGACTGGTACATGTTCACCTCCATGGGTCTGCACCGCTTTTTTGAGGCGGATTGTCTCGCAGCGGCCGGGCGATGTCAACGACCATTCTCGGGCGCACCACCCGACACATATAGCCGGCCCGCCTGCGGTGGTTGTCCTCAATGATTTCTGTCTTGACGTGCATGACGAACCGGGTATAGACACAGCATATACGCATCTGAAAAGCGAGGAGGCATCGGCATGAAGGACAAACAGGCGGACCTGGCCGGACCGGGTATCGGGGATTATGCGGAACTGAAGAAGATTCTGCCCGACGGTTATGCATCGCGCCTCAGTCCCAGAGATACCCAGCGCGCTGTTTTTGCGGCCAAGGGGTATATTGAAGAACACCTGTGCAAGGCCCTGAACCTGACGATGGTGAGAGTGCCCCTGATTGTGGACGCCCGAAGCGGGGTCAACGATTATCTGGATCGGGACGGCTCCCGGGGCCCGGTTGAGTTTCACATCCCCAATGACCACGGCAAGCATCCCATCGATGCGCAGGTGGTCCAGGCCGCCACCAAATGGAAACGGATGGCCCTCAAGCAGTTCGACATGGCGGTTGGAGAGGGCATTTGCACGGACATGCAGGCCGTTCGCAAGGACTACTTTCTGGATCATGACCACAGCGCCTTCGTGGATCAGTGGGACTGGGAAATGGCCATTTCCGGGGATCAGCGGCATCTCGGGTTTCTGAGGGATGTGGTGGAACGGATCTGGACGGTCATCAAGGGCGCGGAGAACCATGTCCAGGCCATGTTCCCGCAGCTCAAGAGCGAGCGGTATGCGGATCTGCCTGACGAGCTGACCTTTATCCATGCCGAGGATCTGCTGGCGCGGTATCCGGACCTGCCCAGAAAGGAGCGGGAGACGGCCCTTCTGCAGGAACACCCCGCGGTGTTTATCTACGGCATCGGATGGACCCTGGCCGACGGCTATCCCCATGAGATGCGGGCCGCGGACTATGATGACTGGGTCACGGAGACCCGCTCCGAGGACGGTCGGCTCATGCACGGCCTCAACGGCGATATCCTGGTCTGGAATCCGGTGACCGGGCGGCGACACGAGCTCTCCTCCATGGGGATCCGGGTGACGGACGAAACCCTGAAACAGCAGCTGGAACTCACGGGCCAGCTCGATTTTCTTCAGTTCCCCTACCACCAGGCCATATTGAATCACGAGATTCCCCTGAGCATCGGCGGGGGAATCGGGCAGTCCCGGACCTACATGTCCATTTTGAAAAAGGCCCATCTGGGAGAGGTGAGCGTGACCGTATGGCCCGAGATTCTTAAGGACATGTGCAGGGAGAGAAACATCCATGTGCTGGCGTAATGGTTCCCGGGGGAGTGGACCCGCGAGAGCCGGACGGGAAGGGGTTAAACGGGGAAGGTTTTTCTAAAGGTGCCGGGAGGTGACCATGTCCGACCATATTTACAGAGAATTGCAAGAGCGGCTGGATCAATATTCACTCGGGTTTCCGGCCACGGAGTCCGGCATCGAGCTGGAGATCCTGAAGTGTTCCTCCATCTCACGCCCCGGCTTGAAACCCCGGCAGACGTCGCAGACCGCATCGGCCAATCGCTCGACGACGTGGCCGCCCAGTTGCACCGGATGTACGAAAAAGGGCTCGTGTTTTGGGTCAAGAAGGGGGACACGGTCAGATACGGGGCCATTCCCTTTGTCCACGGCCTGTTCGAGTTTCAGGTCAAAAGCCTGGACCCGTCCATGGCGGACCGGGTGGAAACCTACATGGAAGAGCGGTTCCACGAGGCCATCACCACGGCCGCGCCGGCGTTTCTGCGGACGGTCCCGGTGCAGCGCACCGTGCCGGTGGCGCACCAGGTGGCCGCCTATGAAGACGCCGCCGAGATCCTCCGGAAGGCCGGCAGGATTGTGGTGACCGATTGCATCTGCAGAAAGCAGAAGCAGCTGGTGGGCCGGGGATGCGGCAAGCCGCTGGAGACCTGTTTCATGTTCGGATCCATGGCGCAGTATTATCTGGACCGGCAGATGGGCCGGGAGGTCGATGTGGATGAGGCCATAGGGATTCTGACAGAGGCCCAGGAGGCGGGCCTGGTGACCCAGCCGGCCACGGCGCAAAATCCGGGCGGCATGTGCAATTGCTGCGGCGACTGCTGCGGGGTTTTGAGCGCCCTCAACCGCCATCCCAAACCCGCCGAGGTGGTCTTTTCAAACCATTTTGCCCAAGTGGACCAGGCCCTGTGCTCGGGATGCGAGACCTGCGTGGAGCGGTGCCAGATGGGCGCGGTGAGCGTGGATGACGACGGGGCCGCACAGATCCATCCGGATCGCTGTATCGGGTGCGGCCTGTGCGTGGCCACCTGCCCCGAGGCGGCCATTACCCTGACGCCCAAACCGGAAGCCCAACGCCGGATCCCTCCGGCGACTTCCGCCGAGCAGATGGCGTTCATGGCGGAAATCAGGGGGATCGGTTGAAAGCGGGTGACGCATGGATAGGAAAAACATTTGGGTGATGGGGGTCCTGGTGCTGATGGTGTTGGCCGGCTTCGGACAGGCCCGGGCCGATGGCGCGGACCCGTTGACGGTGGTCCCCATCGGAAAGGTGCACAAGGAAGACGGGCGCACCTTCATCGTACTGGACAAAAAATACCGGCCCGGTCTTCTGGGGATGGATCGGTTGTCGTCCGTCCTGGTGCTCTACTGGTTCGACCGAAACGACACCCCCCAAAAACGGGCCATCCTCCAGGTGCACCCCAGGGGAAATCCCAAAAATCCCCTGACCGGGGTTTTCGCCACCCACTCGCCGGTCCGTCCCAATCTGATCGGTGTGACCCGGTGCAAGATCATCGCTGTCCGGGACCATGTCATCGAGGTGGATGGGATCGATGCTTTTGACGGGTCGCCGGTGATCGACCTCAAACGGTGATGGCGCTGTCGGCCCGATCCCACCCCAACAGGGCGATTAGCGCCGAATGAATCGCCATGGATGCCGCCATGACTCACCGAACATTCATACCCCTCAAAACCGATCCCTATTCGGTTTTCAGGAAAAGCAAAACCCCGGCCGGGCTCTATGCCCGCCGGAAATGGCTGGGGCAAGGGGAGGATCGTGCGTGGCAGCGGGATTTTAAGGAGCAAACCGAGCGGCTCTTCGAGGATCAGACCCCGGACGGCTCATGGGGCGGGTCGATCATTGAAACCGTTTGCCGGCTCTTTGGTCTCCACCTCACCATAAGATACCCG
>JARRPY010000469.1:0-3222 GCA_037382425.1 Deltaproteobacteria bacterium | reverse complement strand
GGGTCCTGTAGAAGCATGGATTCGGCCATGAAGACGGTGGATTCGGCCATTGAGGACGTCCGCTCCTTAGGCACCGAGACCGAGCCACGGGTCTATTATGTGGCCAAAGCCGATCTTCGATTGTATTCAGGCCCCTCTATTTCCAACCCGTGCATCGCCAAACTCCCCTTGAATGAAAAGGTCACCCGATACAGACTAAAAGACGGGTTTGCATATGTCACGGTGTCGAGTACCGGCCAAAAGGGATGGGTAAACAACGGCTACCTGAAGTGGAAAACCGAATCGGTCCCCGAGACCGCACCTTCGGAAAATCCGCCGACACAGCCGGCAGCGGCTGATTCTGAAAAAAAGGCCCGGAATCCATCTGTTGATGCAAAGGTTCAAGGCCCGTCGCCCAATACCGGGGAGTTATGCCCGGGTCAGCCGGCACAAAAGCCGGGTGATGCGTCCAGCTTTGACGCCTTCTGATGTCCGACATCCGGCATCTCCCCTTCCATCCGATCGACGATAGATCTGGTTCATCTTTATAATGACGGAAGACTGCAAGAGCTCATCAGCGGATAAACGGAAGGAGAGACGGTTACAGAACCTCCTCTCCGTCTCTGAGGCGCTGACGCGTACGAGCAAACTGTTCAGGGACTCCTTTGTGGATCTCCTGGATGTCGACGCCTGCCGTAAAGATGAGGTCCGGGAGGATATCGCCATCGGATCCATCCCCCGGATGACCTATTACCTCCTTTTGTCCATCTCGGCGCTCATCGCGGGATTCGGGTTGGTGACCAACAGTCCCGCCGTGGTCATCGGCGCCATGTTGGTCTCACCTCTGATGACCCCCATATTCGGTATTTCGCTGGGCCTGGTCCAGGGCAATTTCGGGTTACTGCGTCGTGCCGCCGTTGCCGAATTCGGGGGCGTTGTCATCGCCATCGCGGTGTCCGTTCTCTTAGGCTTTTTTCCTTTTGCCCGGGAGGTGACGCCGGAAATGCTGGCCCGGACCAGCCCGACCCTGCTCGATTTGATGGTGGCCACCCTTGCGGGTGTGGCCGGCTGCCTCGCCATGATCGACGAAAGGATCAGTCCGGTGTTGCCGGGCATTGCCATGGCCACCGCCCTCACCCCCCCATTGGCGGTGAGCGGATTGTGTATCGCCTTCGGTGCCTATGACGGGGCCTGGGGCGCCTTCCTCCTCTTTTTCGCCAATTTCCTGGCCATCCTCGCCGTATCCGCGAGCCTCTTCATCTTTGCCGGTTTTGTGAGCCGGGAAGAAATGGGGTCGTTTCGAGCGGTATTCAAGCGATTTGCAGGACCCGTTGTGGGTCTCGTATTTGTAACGATCCTCTTGACCCATGCCCTGATCGGCATTATCAGCGAAAGGCGGACCACCGAATCCATCCGCGCCGTGCTGAAGCATGAATTGGCCACGGAAAGAGGAACCTTCATCAACAAGATTATTTACAAGCGCAAGGGTGACCAAATCCATGCCCTGGCCGGCCGCCGTCACCACGCCCCAAGTAATCTCGCCCAAGCGGATAAAGGTGATGCAGGACGCGCTGGATGAAACGCTCGAGAGGAAAACAGATCTCATCATACGATGCGAAATTACCAAAGACGTCTCCTCCACAGGGTCTGCCAGCGGCGTGGTGGGACAGGATCTCGACGGGGACTTCGTGACCACGAATGTTCATCCCAAGGTGCGGCGTCTTCAGCTGGCTGAACAGGTCCTAAGAGAGATCTTTGTAAATTATCCCAATTTATATTTAGACAACTTGGACCTGGTGGAGTTGTCCAACAAACCGGTCAGCGAAGTGGCGAAATTCCAGGCCGCCATCAGACAACGATTGGGGGATGAAACGGTTCGCCTCCTGCTGCGATGCGACGACCTGGTGGACGTGACCAGCAAAGGCCGTATTTTATACGGACGCGCTCATTTCGGCCAACTGTCTCCCCAGGAGGAGGGAATTCAGAAGAATATTGAGTACGCGATACGGTCGCAGGTCATGAGACTCGGCAATATGTTCGCACCCAATGTGGATGCCCAGAAAAGAAACGGCAAATGGCACGTTCGAGCGGAGGTCGTCGGGCCCAGAGTGCTCGCCCCTGAGGAAATCAAGACCATTGAGCAACGGGTATCGGATGCCGTCAAGGAAAATGTCACCCTCCATGCATGGTGCCGCGTCGAGCTCGTGGTCACCGACGACAGGATGGCCTCTGTGGAAGACTTTACAAAGGAACTGGTCAAAAAAAGAGGGGATGAAACGCACACCAATAGAAGTCAAAAAAATGAACCTCCCTCAGGCCTTGTGGGCGCGTTGTTTTCGACACCATAACCGTTTCCAGAGGGCGCAACCGAAGATATACGACGATCCGCCAATAAAAACTTGACATAAAATAATAGCATTTGATATAGTTTGATGTGAAAATATGTAGCCCGCACATATGTGAATTTGTGCGGCGGAAAATCTGAACATCTTAATGTCGGGATAACGAATCATGTTAGCAGAAAACCAGAATGATCGGAGCTTCATATCAAATGGCGAGGTAGATACCCAACTTAGAGAAATCATTCAACTTATTAGAAAGCTTGTACGGGCGAGAGAGCTGTATACCAAGGAACTGATCAAGAAATACCAGTTAAGCGCCTCGCAGCTTCACTGCATTCTCGTCCTAAACGAGATGGGTCCGCTTCCGCCATCTAAAATCGCACAACATATTATGGTGAACTCCAGTACCGTGACGGGCGTCATCGACCGATTGGAGAAAAAAGGGTTTCTGGAGCGGATGCGCAATAGCAAAGACCGCCGGGTCATCACCATTGCCCTCACAGAAAACGGGACGGAACTCGCCAACAACGCGCCACTTCCAGTTCAGGAACGCATGATCAAGGGGATCAGAGCGCTTACCGAAAGGGAAAGAGATCAAATCATTCAGGCGCTTAGGACACTTACAGAAATGGTGGACACGACAAAATCCAACCTCTCACCCCAACCGGTCTCCGCACCGATTATGTGACCTTCCGACCCGAAAACCCAGTCTTACCCAATGCGCTTAACCGAACCTTTTATGAGGCTGAAAGCCGTCGTCCAACGGTGATTTTGTTCTATCATCCAAGTCATTAAATTTGGAATGAGAACGCATTGATGTCGCTCGCTAAACTGACAGATGAACCGGTACCGGGTTCCGGGTTTCAGGATAAAAGACTCTAACAACATTTCGTGCTTTTCT
>JARRPY010000468.1:2036-3884 GCA_037382425.1 Deltaproteobacteria bacterium | reverse complement strand
TGATCTCGCTCTTGCCGATACCGAAGCAACGACCCACAAAGACCAGGAGGGGGGATAAGATGCGGATGACCACACCGCGAATACGGCGGTTGAAGAATAGATTTTTCCCCCGAATGATGGTGAGAACGAGGGTCAGGGCGCCGCCCAGGCCAAAGAGGACCAATGCACCGAATGCGATCCCCAGCACCAGGGGAAGACTCTCGTGGATGGCGCTCAGACCCACATAGGGGACCCACCAGAGGAGAAACGCCACGCCCACCAGGACCACACAGGTCACGAGGAGAAGGAAGACAAAAATCCGTTTTTTGGGCCTTTGATTGGAAGTGTCTACATCCCCACGGGTCTGAACTTCATATCCCGCCATGTCGTCTGTTCGCTCTGCATTACCCATTCCCTGAATTCCTGATGTTCCCCTCTTACAAAACGGTGTCGTTCGAAAGCGGGAATCCTCTCAAAAAATCCTCAAAAAAGAGTCGTCGCTTTCCGGGTGCCTGCAACTCCCGGATGGCAATGATCCCTTCGCCGGTTTGTACCATGAGACCTTCGGCAGAAGGACCCAACACGCTTCCCGGCACATGGCTGGTCCGGGTTTCGTCCACGATCCGGGGGGAAAATAGCTTCACCCGTTTTCCGCTTATTTCGGTCACCGCACCGGGCCAGGGGTCCAACCCACGGATCAGGGCCGATAGGGTCGAAGCCGAATCATGCCATCTGATGGTGGTCAACTCCTTGTCTATCTTAGGGGCATAGGTTGCCTCACCGGGATCTTGTTGCCGCTCGACCAGTGCGCCCCTTTTGAGTGCATCCAGGGTATCGAGCAAAAATTCCCCTGAACGGATGGACAACTTGTCATGAAGTTCCCCGGCCGTTTCCTCCGGGCCGATGGGATAGACCTCCTGCCGCAGAATAGGGCCCGTATCAAGACCCACATCCATACGCATGGCGGTGAGGCCGGTCCTCTCTTCTTGATTGATGATCGCCCATTGTATGGGCGCCGCCCCTCTCAAGCGGGGGAGGAGTGACGCATGGATATTCAGCGCGCCCCAGATGGGGATATCGAGCAAGGGCTGAGTGAGGATTTGGCCAAAGGCGACAACCACGATCAGGTCCGGTGCCAACGCTCGCATCCGATCCAGAAACACCCCGTCCGAGGCCCTCTCCGGCTGAAAGACAGGCAGGTTGGCGCCCAGGGCTGCCACCTTTACGGGCGGGGGGGTCGGCTTTCGCTTCCTTCCCTTGGGACGATCCGGCTGGGTCACCACCGCCCGGACCCCATGTCCTTTTTCCACAAGCCGCAAGAGGGAAGGGACCGCATAGTCCGGCGTTCCCATGAATACGATGGCGGGACTTGGGTTCAACACCGCCCTTTCATTTTCCATAAACAGGTCCCGTTCTCAGCCCGTCACGACTTCTGCATCATCTTCTTTAATTTTTTCTTGTACAGGGTCCTTTTGAGACTGCTGATATGATCGATGAAAAGGGTTCCATTGAGGTGGTCGATCTCATGCTGGAGGCATACCGCCAGGATATCTTCCGCCTCCATGTCCACGGGTTTTTCGTTCCGGTCATAACCGGTCACCCTGACCTCGCGCTTTCTGACCACCTCCGCGGAAAAATCGATAACACTGAGACAGGCTTCTTCCCACCGGATGGACGCTTCACCCAATACGATCTCCGGATTAATCAGGACAGCCGGGTCTCTTCCTTCCTCCCTCGGCGACTTGTCGAACACGATCACCCGCTTCAGTTCGCCCACCTGATTGGCGGCGAGTCCGATTCCCGGGGCCTTGTACATGACATCCAGCATCTTATCAACCAGGACCTGCCGGTCTTCGTCTATATTTTTGA
>JARRPY010000468.1:0-2014 GCA_037382425.1 Deltaproteobacteria bacterium | reverse complement strand
CCTGTGACTTCAGTACCGGATCCGGATAGGTATGTATCTCCAAAGGATGAATCCTCTGTTTTGTTAACATCTACCGGCAATTTAAATTCTGTCTAATACTAATGGCTGCCCCCGAATAAATCAAGTTCGGGAGGACCTAGGTCTTGACTTTTTGCGCTCCACTCCCTATTGAGGTCCTATGATTGCACGCGCCATCCAATTCCTGTTTGAAGTCGGGATGCTCAAGAAGACACCGAGAAGCGGATATCAGTTTCTGGGGACCGGAAAAGAGTCCGTTGCGGACCACTCCTTTCGGACCGCAGTTGCAGGATATGTGCTGGCCACCATGGATCCGAGAGCGGATCCGTCCAGGGTGGTGCTGATGTGTCTCTTTCACGACCTTCCGGAGGCCCGAACAGGGGATCACAACTATGTGAACAAACGGTATGTCACAGCAGATGAATCCGCCGCTCTCGCTGATCAGGTTCAAGGGCTTCCATTTGGTCCGGACATCAAAAGACTCCTTGCGGAATTTAATGCCCTAGAAACCCTGGAGGCCCGCATCGCAAAGGATGCGGATCAGATCGATCTTATCCTGGAACTCAAGGGTGAACTCGACACGGGAAATCCCCGCGCCGAGGAATGGATATTTTTTGCCCAACCGCGACTGATCACAGAAAACGGCAAACGGATGGCCCAAGAAATCCTCTCCACGGACGGCGACGCCTGGTGGTTTGATAAAGAGACGGACTGGTGGGTCAACGGGCCCGAGACCCATTGACCATGGACATAAATGGGTGAATCCCTCGAGAAATGAATTTTATCGCAGGAATACGATATAATTTCAGAGGCTTTTTCATCGGAATCAGGACACCCAAACTCCTTTTCTGGGGGATGTTGAGATTTGCCATCGTCATCCTCATCACCCTGGCTGCCGCCGCCATGATCCTTATCTATCACCAGGACATCATGGATCTCATCTGGTCCAAACCGGCTAGCCTATGGGTGCTCTGGCTCTGGTATCTTTTGTCTTGGCTCCTTTCACTCTTCCTGATCGGCATTTCAGCCATTGTGTCTTATCTCGTCTCTCAGATCCTTTTCAGCGCCCTCATCATGGATTACATGTCGCGGCTCACGCAAATCCATGTGGCCGGTGGGATCACCGAGGCGGAACCCGCTTTTTCCCTTAAATTCCTGGTCTACCTGATCACACAGGAGATCCCCCGGGCCATCATCCCCATATTGCTCTCCCTCTTTCTCATGATTGTGGGATGGCTGACCCCTTTGGGGCCCATATTGACCGTGGTGTCCGCCGCCCTTGCCGCCATATTCCTTGCGTGGGACAACACCGACCTCATTCCTGCAAGGCGGATGATCCCTTTCAAGGACCGGTTTCAATTTCTCCTGGGAACCCTTCCCTTTCATCTGGGCTTTGGACTCCCCTTCTTGATCCCCGGCGTGAACATGCTCCTGCTCGCATTTGCGCCTGTGGGGGCCACCCTCTATCAGATGGAACGACACGGCAATGGGACAAGCCCCTCCAAAGAGATGTGGGTCGCTTGACTTGCGCCATCTTATGATTAACATTTTCAAGATAACTGTAATATCAGAATCATTTAAGAGCGCCTGAACCTATGGCTGGGAAAGACTACTACAAGATTCTGGGGATTGAAAAAGCCGCCTCTCCTGGGGAAATAAAGAAGGCCTATCGAAAGCTCGCCATTAAGTACCATCCGGATCACAACAAAGGCGACCGCGCGGCCGAGGCCAAATTCAAAGACATCAATGAGGCCTATGCCGTGCTGCGCGATCCGGAGAAGAAGCGGCAATATGACCAGTTTGGCGCCGAGGGATTCCAAAATCGATTTTCCCAGGAAGACATCTTCAGAGGATTTGATTTAGGGAGCATTTTCAGGGAATTCGGCTTCGGCGGAGGGGGGAGAGGACAGAGCGCCTTCAACCAGATGTTTGGGGGGATGGGGGGCCAGGGATTCAGCGGATTTCAGGGGTCCCGGCGGGGCGTCAAGGGACAGAA
>JARRPY010000467.1:0-2692 GCA_037382425.1 Deltaproteobacteria bacterium | reverse complement strand
AAATTGGTGATTTGGGTAATATAGGTATCTGAGCATCGGGTGATTACCCCTCAACGGGTGAACGGCCACAAGATGTTGAGGTCCTAAAGGTATTCAAATCGGTAAGGGCTCAGATAAATGAATCCCATTCACCTTGACATCTACCCCTATTTGGGCTCTCATCATATAAAATCCAATTCATTTAGGATAATTTAAGCCAACCCAAGAACCTTCTGGGAGGAAATCATGGTTGCATGGCTCCAGAGGGTGGTGAAATAAAGGGCTCCGAGGATAGCTGTATCTGCCTGGAGGCTTTTGCGTTTCGAAGGATATAGGCATAAAAGATGAACTAAGTAAAAGCTGCTGGCTCCTTGGGTGCGGATTTTGAAGAAACCGATCGCCGTGGAATATTTAAATATAGGTACAAGGCGACCACTTCCACCATCATAACGCTCCGCCTTCCAGTAAGGCGAGAAATGACTTTTGGGAAGCCGCATATGTAATATCGTTAGTAAAAAACTGCTTTAACCGGAGCATCCGGGGTTAGAGGCCCCGGCTTTCTGCCCGATTCATAACTTCGTTCGCCACCGCGATTTCTAACACATCACAAGCGGCAGAACCGTTATGGTTGCGATCTGGCCCAGAGGGACAGGGTTTCGATGCTGTACAAAACAAATCAATTGCGAGGAAGGCGTGATGAAATGCATTGTTTGTAACTCCGATAATCGGGAGGGTGCCAGATTCTGTAAAGCATGTGGAGCCAAATTCGATCTTAAATGCCCATCCTGTGGTCATACCTACACGTTAGTCAGCTCTTTCTGTGATGAATGTGGTTATCACTTGAGATCCCCGAAAGACTACACACCACAATTTCTTCGTAATAAAATTCTAAAGACCCGTCGAAGCATTGAGGGTGAGTTAAAAATGGTAACTGTTCTGTTTGCGGATGTAGTCAATTCGACCGCATTTACAGAGAGTCTTAAGGCAGATGATATCCACCAGATCATGGATGGTGCGTTTAAAATCCTCATGAATGAGATCCACAAATATGAGGGCAACATCAACCAGTTTACTGGCGATGGCATCATGGCGCTGTTCGGAGCGCCTATAGCTCATGAAAACCATGCCCAGCGTGCTTGTTATGCCGCTTTATCGATTCAGCGTGCACTAAAAGAATACAGGAAAATGCTCAGAGGTAATTACGGAATTGAATTTGAGATGCGCATGGGGATGGACTCAGGTCGTGTAATGGTTGGTGCCATAGGCGACGACCTGAGAATGGATTACACCGCAGACGGACATACCACGATTCTGGCAAAACGTCTCGAATCGATAGCGGAAACTGGGACTATAATGGTGTCTGAGAACACCTATTGTCTGATCAAGCCATACTTCAAGTTTAAAGAGTTGCCCCCTATGTCCCTAAAAGGAATAAAAGATAAACAACACGCATTTCTCTTATTCGATGTCAGCGGTTTAACGACCAGGTTTGAAAAAGCGATTTCCAAGGGACTGACAAGGTTTGTAGGGCGAAAAAACAGCATGGGCCTTCTGAGAGAGACCTGGAGCAGAGCTATCGAAGGCACTGGTCAAGTAATCGAAATCATGGGTGAAGCCGGAGTCGGAAAATCGAGATTACTTTTTGAATTCAAGGAATCTCTTGTTGCCGAGGATGTTTATTTCTTTGGAGGAAGATGTCCTCCCCAAGACGCTTCGATAAGTTATCTTCCTTTCCGCGACATTCTAAAATCATATTTTTCTATCACTGAGGGTCGAAGTATCAGCCATATCACAAAACAACTCGAGGAAAAACTCACTTCTATGAGTAAAGAATTTTCTCCCGTTATGATTTTAGCATTGCAGCAGTTGCTCTCGGGTGAGATCGCTGATGAAACCTGGAACCATATTGATCATCACCATAAGCCTAGAAAAACCAGTCATCATCGCTATTGACGATTTACAGTGGATGGATAAAACCTCTAGGGAGTTTCTGGACTATTTTGTTGAATCAATAGCACATCATCCTATCCTTGTAGTGCTGCTTTACCGGCCGGAATATGTTCATACTTGGACAAGCCGAACCCATTATAAATGGATTGGATTAGGTCACCTCACGAAGGAATCTAGTATCGAACTCATCTCGGCACTTCTTGAAGATGTTTCCGTGAACAGTGACGTTGAGAATCTAATTTTAAGAAAGTCCGCCGGAAATCCTCTATTTATTGAAGAATTAACATATGCCCTATTGGAGAGCCACATTATTGAACCGAAAAACAATGAATTTGTACTGGTTGGAACATTGGAAGACATCGAGATGCCGGACACGATTTACGGTATCATTGCTTCCAGAATTGACAGATTGGATGACATGACCAAGTTTATTTTGCAGACAGCCAGTGTGATCGGTGAGACTTTTGACTATCGTATTCTTCAGGCAATTGCGGATACGCGCGAAGAATTGAAGCCATATCTAGAAGAGCTTCAGCATCTTGAATTTATTTACGAAAAAGAGCTATTTCCGGAATTAGAATATGTTTTCAGACACGGTCTCATTCAGGAAGTCGCATATGAAAGTCTCCCGTCAAAACAGCGGGTTGAATTACACAAAAGAATTGGTTCGCAGATAGAACGCATTTACGCTGATGGGCTTGAAAAGTTCTTTGAAAAGCTTTCTTATCATTTTTCTCTTGGTGAGAATTATTGCCGCGTTTCT
>JARRPY010000466.1:0-3020 GCA_037382425.1 Deltaproteobacteria bacterium | reverse complement strand
TTCGACAAATGCTGGGAGCTGCGGAAGTCCGGTGAAAATCTGCGGATATTCAACCAGTTTGACGAACTCGGCAATCCTTTGTGGCATTTTGCCGTAACGGCCAAAGCCATCGAAGAGATTCTCCAATCTCATTTTTCAGCGGGAACGCGATTGGCCGGTTATGTAGCCTCCTCCGGTTCCGGGGGCACCCTTGGCGCCGGCTACTATCTCAAGCAGCGGTTTCCGAGAACCAAACTGGCGGTCGGTGAAGCGCTCCAATGCCCGACACTGCTGTATAACGGCTTCGGTAGTCATCGCATCGAAGGCATCGGAGACAAACACGTTCCCTGGGTCCATGACTGTAAGGAAACCGATTTTTTGATTGCCGTGGATGATGCGGCACCCATGCGGCTGCTGCGTCTTTTCAACGAAGAAAACGGCCGCAGAGCTCTTGTCTCAGACGGCGTTTCGGAAGAACTGGCGGCAGAGCTCGACTTTCTGGGCATATCCGGAATCGGCAATCTGGTCGCTGCGATCAAATTCGCCAAGTACGGTGAGCTTACTGAAGAAGATATCGTTGTCACCATCGGTACGGATTCCATGCAACTTTACGGATCCCGTCTGAAGGAACTCTCGAAGGAGAAAGGGCCATACACGGCTGCAGACGCCCAGAGGGATATCGAGCTTTTAAAATCGACGGCGATCGACCATATCAAGGAACTGACCTACTACGATCGCAAAACGATCCACAACCTCAAATACTTCACCTGGGTCGAGCAGCAGGGCCGCGACGTCAACGAACTCAACGACCAGTGGTATCAGCATGACCCCTATTGGAACGGGACGTTTGCGCAGGCCGAAGAGATCGACGCGCTGATCGAGGATTTCAACGACAGGGTAGGGCTGCTGTAGAGAAAAATGACGATTCTTGCCTATGGCCCGTTGAACGAAGAGTGACTTCCGCCACGTCCGAGGTTGAATAGCGACGATGTGGTGAAGCTTATTGGGCTCCTCATACGAAGAGATTAAGAAAATGGAACGTAAACACATCGAAGAAAAAATTAAACAGCTCGGACGATTGTCCACCGGGAGGATGCACATGGCGGACTTTTTGCTCACATGGGAAAAGACCGATGAAGAGATTGCGGCCGTATTCACGGCCGCGGAAATACTGCGCGGCCTGCGCCGCAACAACCTCTCGGCCCGGTTCTTCGACAGCGGACTCGCCATTTCGATCTTCCGCGACAATTCGACCCGGACCCGGTTCAGTTTTGCCAGTGCCGCCAATTTTCTCGGTCTGGCACTGCAGGACCTGGATGAGGGCAAATCCCAGATCGCTCATGGGGAAACCGTGCGGGAAACGGCCAACATGGTGTCATTCATGGCCGATGTGATCGGTATCCGCGATGACATGTATATCGGACGGGGAAATGCCTACATGCGGGAGGTGGCCGCAGCGGTCCAACAGGGCTTTGACGACGGGATCTTGGAGCAGCGACCCACTCTGGTCAACCTGCAATGCGACATCGACCATCCGACCCAATCCATGTCCGACATGCTGCACTTGATCAACCGGTTCGACGGCCTCAAGAACCTGAGGGGCAAAAAGATCGCCATGGCGTGGGCTTATTCTCCCTCTTACGGCAAACCCCTGTCTGTCCCCCAGGGTGTCGTCGGCTTGATGACCCGCTTCGGCATGGAGGTGGTCCTGGCCCATCCGCCCGGGTATGAAGTTATGCCCGACGTCGAGGAGGTGGCCGTTAAAAATGCCCAAGCCTCCGGCGGAACGTTTCGCAAGACCAACAGCATGGAAGAGGCCTTCGAGGACGCCGACATCGTCTACGGCAAGGGCGACTTGGACGAGATCAGGGCTCTGGAGAAAGAATTACTGGACCAAATTGCCGAGTTCCAAGATTGGGATTGCACGGAAGACCATATGAAAAAAACCCGTGACGGCAACGCCCTCTACATGCATTGTTTGCCGGCCGACATTACCGGGGTGAATTGCCGTGAGGGAGAAGTGGCCGCTTCCGTCTTCGACCGATACAGGACCTCATTGTATGTGCAGGCCGGCTATAAACCGTATATCGCTGCCGCCATGATTCTTTTGGCCCGTTTCGCAGACCCGGCGTCAAAACTCATTCACCGTTTGAAAGAAGGGCGACGGCGTGTCTGGTAACCCGATTTTTCGAAGATGAATATCTAAAGAGTGAGGAAGTTTAGTGGATTTCATGTGGACAAAATATAAAATTCAGAATGCAGAATTAGGTCAAGCAATGAGAAACAAACAAATCAGCGGTTTTTTAACAATGGCGATACATTCAAGCTCATCTTTGTTTTTTGGTCGGGTGTTGGGTCCTAAAATATAATAGGGCTATCGATCTAATTTCCTGTAAAAATATACATTCCCTTTAATCATCCTAAATTTTTCGCATGTCTTCAAAGATTCGATTTAGGCACGATATATACAATTTGGACCACTGTGGAGAGTGTGGGTATTTCCGTATGATTTATACAACAAAAACAACAATAATTGATACAGAATATCGCATTAAACTGAGAGTGCAATAGCTGGCAAGGATATTGGACGTAGACGAGTAAGAATTGATTTATTGAGTTGTGGTTGGCAGATCAAATATACATTCTCATGAGATGTCAGATTTAGGCACGAATTCTCCAATTTTAGGCAAGCCAAAATTCATTACATTAGCCGATGAAATATCCAGTCTGAATACCCGAACACTTAGCCTTCACCGAGGATGCCTGAATTGCCCAAAATTTTAAATATCGATTGATCCCCTATGGTGTTTCATGTATCCAAATCCTTATAATTAACAGTTCGGCAGGCATACGAGATGATCGACAACCACGAGGTGATTCCATTTCGTTAACCCTCTTAAACGAGAGGGTGCCCCAACAGAACGAAGCCAAGGCCCCGAAGGGAGAAATAGTTAGGCGGAGGTTTGAAAATGGCTGTGCATGAATCGGACTGGGCCAAAAGCAATTCAAAAAGGAAAGATCTTACACCTAAACGTATTTGG
>JARRPY010000465.1:0-4257 GCA_037382425.1 Deltaproteobacteria bacterium | reverse complement strand
CCGTCATCGGGCGGAAGCATAAAACTCTTGCCGTTGCTACAGGGAAGTCCTCTCCCTGAAACGCTTGACGGAGTTAATGTCCAGATCCAGCACCTTTGCAATGTTGAATTTGGCTTCGATGCCTTTGGGAACCCCGGGTAGTGGGGTTATCACGCCGATTCCCAGTTCTGTCCGAACCTCGTTCATGATGACCGGATCGGTCAATTCGCTTACGGACACCTTTAGTTTTTCTGCCACATACGCTTTTGCTTCTTTGATCTTCATGCCGCGGGACATTTGCACACGAGCCACCAGATCTCCGGCTGCCCGCATTCCGCCCATACCCGAGGCATGTGCATGCGTAATGGCCATGGCGAACGGGTCGCCCACGCCAACCTACAATCCATCCAATCGGCAGATCTCCACCATGGCCTTTGAAGAACGGGAGACGATATCCACCGGGGGCTGGTCATTGACCGTAACGCCCCCCACACCCATACCCATATTGGGGTGGATGGGGATATTCGCCACTTCTCCGCACGCCTTCATGAACGTGGCGGTCCTGGCCAAATTCCAGGCAGCGGACTTGCTTGTGTTGGTGTTGGCCACAGGACCGAACATGGTGGCGCCCGCCTCCTCGGCCAGCTTCACCTGCTGATGGGGGTACAGACCGGCCAGTCGCGTCCCTTTGTACGTCAACTGGCTGTGCATGCCGAGGATGAATTCCCCGGCCATGCCCATCTCAATGCACATATCAGGGTATTTCTTCCTGAGCTTTTCCGCAGCGAGGAGGGCGGCCAGGAAGTCGGCATCTCCCGCTGCACCGGCTGTATCCAGATTTATGCCGTCGGCCCCTGATTCATACATCAAGCCGGCCACATACACGATGTCCTTGACCAGGTCCTTGGCCGCCGCCTCATAAGATTCCTGGGCCTCCTTGATCTTCCCCATGGGCATCAGCTCCGAAGGGTTCGGATACGGCCCGTCCGGTTGGCTGTAGAGCCCCAGATTCGGCTGCGCCCCATAGAACAGGGGGATATGCGTCGACAGCAGTGCCTGTTCCAATATCGGCTGCTCAAAGACGGCAATGGGTTTGACGGGTTTGTAACTGTAGTCCACGTGCGACAGTTCCATGGTATCTGCGCCCATAATCTTTTCATAGATCTGAAGCGCCTGGATTCGATCCACGTTGACCCCTACCCGCCTGATCTTGAGGGTGCCTGCGTCATAGCTGAGTATGACCTCGTTTCCCGGCTCCACACTCACGAACTTGTTCCGCATGCAGAAAATCTCCACCAGATGCTTATATTCCTCTTCGGTGAGTGGAGCTATTTTTCCCCGATCTGCGGCGTCCTCACTCCCTTCCACAAGGTCGGCCATGATTTCCTTTTCGGTGACCTCGATAGGAGAGCCATCTCCCATACGGCTAAAGTATTTTCCCATAGAACCTCCTTTCGCTCCCTCCTTGCCCCGTATGAGGGCGTAGGATCGCGTCTCCCACCTCGTGCGTCCTGCTCGTACCGCCCAGGTCCCGCGTCCTTACCTCCTTTGCTTCCAGCACCCTGATGACGGCACGTTGAATATCCAGGGCCGCTTCCCCTTCCCCCAGGTGTTCCAGCATCATTCTCATGGACTCGATAGAGGCGATGGGGTTTGCAATGCCCTTTCCCGTGTACTTGGGCGCCGAACCGTGAATAGGTTCGAACATGGAGGGGTACGTCTTTTCAGGGTTGATATTTCCTCCTGCCGCAAGACCCATGCCCCCCTGTATCATTGCCCCCAGATCAGTGATAATGTCGCCAAAAAGATTGGATGCAACGATAACGTCAAAATACCCCGGGTTTTTTACGAACCACATGCAGAGGGCGTCCACCATGGCCGAATCCGGTTTGATATCCGGATAATCCTTGGCCACCTTTTCGTACAGGGAATCCCAGAAGACCATGGAGTAGTTGAGGGCATTGGACTTTGTGCAGTTCGTCACCATGCCAACGTGATCCTTCTCCCCCCATTTTTTCCTCACCCGTGCGAGGTCGAATGCGTAGCGCATAGCCCGTTCACAGCCCTTAGCGGTAAACACGCCGGTCTGCATGGCCACGGCATCATCCGTTCCCTCCTTGAATATCCCCCCTGTCGCAGCATACTCGCCCTCGGTGTTCTCTCTGACCACGATCATATCGACTGTTTCCGGCGTGGCCCCCTTTACCGTCACGCCGTGTTCCAGATAATAATCGCACCCCCATTCGAATGGAGTGGTCTCCACTTGAAATCCGTATTTTTCTGCTGCTCCTTCCAAAAGCTTCACGGCTTCAGCCGAAACTTCGCTTCCAACCCCGTCTCCGGGAATCACCGCTATCCGGTACAGTTTCATCACATCACCTCGTGCTTCTCTGTCTTTTTCTACCGCACATAGCCATGCGAATGCTCATATCCGCACGACTTTCGTATCACCAGTTTTGCTTCGAGCACAATCTTGCTTACCATATCATGGGTGGTTCCCTCTATCTTATCTATCAAGATTCGGGTTCCCACTTCGCCCATTTCCGCGGTGTTATTTGTAATCGTGGTAAGATCAATTCCGTTCAACGCCCCTGTATCGATATCGTCGAACCCCATGAGAGCGACATCTTCCGGAATCCTCAGCCCCGCCCGCAAGATCGCCTCGCGCACGCCGAGCGCCATGTTGTCGTCATGGCAGAAAAATGCTGTGGGCCTGCTTTCCAATGCAAGGAGCTGTTCGGCCGCTTTACAGGCCCTGTCTCGAATATATCCGCAATCCACAACAAGCCCCCGGTCAAGCTTCACATCGAAATCGCTCATTGCCCTCCGGACCCCTTCCAATTTTCTTATGCCCGTCGAGGTTTTTAGATCTCCGGCGATAATGGCGATTCGATCGTGCCCCAGCCGGTACAGATGCTCTGTGCCCTGATAGCCGCCCAGGAAATTATCCTGAACAACATAGTCAAACCGGTTGGTAACAGATGGATCCATGGGAAGGCGATTCACGAGGACGAAGGGAAAGTGTTCTTCAACGAGCGACTTGACACAGGAATCGCCCTTTTCGACGGTGGACAGGATAATCCCGTCCACGCCTCTCCCGCGCAGCATCTCAATAAACCGTATCTCCGCCGCACGGCTCCTGTTTGTGTTGCAAAGCAGCAGGGTATATCCTCGTTCGTTTGCCTTTTTCTCGACACCGCAGGCCAATTCCGTGTAGAATGGATCAGCGATATTGCTTACCATCAATCCAATGCTCTGACTGCGTCTGCTGATCAGGGTCTTGGCAACATAGTTCGGGCGGTATCCCAAATCCTTGGCAATCTTTCTGATCTGATCCCTGGTCTTTTCACTCACCCCCGGACGCCCGTTCAGGGCAATGGAGACAGCGGTGGGAGATACGTTCGCAATCCTGGCAATATCTTTAATGGTCGGTGTCATGGGATGAGGCTTTCCTTTAACGTTTAAGTCTTTTTGTTATGAAGCCATTGTGGAGGCTTATTGTCAAGAAAAAAGGTACCTGAGTACCTCCCGGGAAAAACCAGCAAAAGAACTGATTGCTCCCCCCTTTTTTTGAACACGTGCAATATGATATAAAAGCACAATAGATCAAAGATGTTGAACCTCAGAAGAGCCCGCCGAAAACGCGCTCGAACAACGGGGAAAGCGGTCAATATTGTACTTGACAATTTCTGCCATAACATTCTTAACTGATTAAACGTTAAAGTATCTACCAAAAACTATACCGGGCTGCACCCGTGAAATGGTGCGTCTATGCCGCATGAGGAGCAGGGTGATGACGGATCCAGGAATCTCCAGAACGGGTATTGATACACTAGCAGGTTTGGGATTACGTATTTTTTCAGAAGATCAGGTACGTACCATCCACAACGCAACCCTTGAAGTGCTTCACGACGTAGGGATAAAAGTTGAATCAGAAAAAGCACTTGAGATTTTTCATGGAAGCGGAGCATCGGTGGAAAAAACGGACGGCTATGGCATCGTAACATTCCCCCCCTACCTGGTGGAAGAGTGCATTCGATCCGCTCCCGGCACCATAACCTGGTATGGCCGGAATCCAGCGAATGATTTCAAAGCGGAGCCGCATCGGGTCGGCTTCAGCACCTTCGGTGAATGTATTCAATTGATAGACCCTCATACCCTGGAACTTCGGCCGGCAACCAAGAAAGACCTGGCCGACGCGACCAGGGTTTGTGACTATCTCGATGAGATGGTCCTGGTGGAACGGGCTCTCGGATCCCTTGATCAATGCGCGGAAAG
>JARRPY010000464.1:0-3025 GCA_037382425.1 Deltaproteobacteria bacterium | reverse complement strand
CTCATCAGCATGGCCACCGGCACATTGAGGGCCATGGGCGCCATATAGGGGCCCATCATGCCGGTGATGAAGAACATGGGCAAGAAGGAGATGATGACGGCCAGGGTGGCGATGATGATGGGCGGCAGTACTTCGTTGACGGCATGGACAACCGCCGGCTGAGGGGGTTCGATTCGCATCTCAAAATGCCGGTGAATGTTTTCCACATCCACGATGGGATCGTCCACCACCAGTCCCAGGGACAGGATGAGCGCAAACAGGGTCACGCGGTTGATGCTGTACCCCAGAAGGTAATTGATCAGAAGGGTGAATCCGAAAGTGACCGGAACGGCCAAGGCGATGATCAACCCCTCTTTCCACCCGAGGGTATAGGCCAGGAGCGCCACCACGATCACGATGGCCACCATGAGTTCCTTGATCAACTCATTGACCTTGTCGTCCGAGCTCTTGCCATAGTCCCGGGTGATGCGCCAATGCACCCCTTGAGGCAGCACTTCTTTTGCGAAACGGGCGGTCTCCTTTCGGACCCCCTCGGCCACCCATACGGCGTTGGAGCCTTTGCGTTTGGCCACGGCAACGGTCACCGCAGGGTAGTCTTTGAAGGGTTCGATCCCCTTGGGCAGGGATTTTCCATCCGCCGGATCGATGGACGAAAAGGCCCTTTGGCCGAAGGCGATCCGCGTGTAGGTTTCGGGTTCGGCAGGACCGTCCCGAACCGATGCCACCTCTTTCAAGAAAACGGGCCGGTTGTCCCGCACGCTGATGACCAGATTCTCCACCTCTTGGGCGGACATGAGAAAGCGGCCCGCATCCAGCCTGATTTCCTGGTTCTCCCTCACCAGATGCCCGGCCCTTTGGTTCACGTCGGCACCCCGGACGACCCGCTCGATGTCTTTCAAGGAGATGCCCCGGGCGGCCATGCGCTGGGGAGACAGATGAACGGTAATCTGCCGGGGCCGGCCGCCCACCAGGGAGGTGATTCCCGCATCCCGGACCCCCTGAAGCCGCAGTTGCAGCTCCTCTGCCAAACGCCGAAGCGCATAGTCGCTGTATTGGGAACTGTAGAGGGTGATGTTGATGATGGGGACATCGTCGATCTCCACGGGTTTAACCACCCAGCCCGTTACTCCCGGCGGGACCTGGTCAATATTGGATCGGACCTTGTTGTAAAGTTTGACCCAACTCCGTTCACGGTCCTCGCCCACATGAAACCGAACCGTTACCACGGCCATGGAGGGAAAACTCATGGAGTAGACGTGCTTCACCCCATCGATCTGGTAGAGAAGTTTTTCAAGGCGGCTGGATACCTGCCGTTCCACCTCGGCGGCGGAAGCGCCGGGCATGTGGATGAACACATCCGCAACAGGAACCACGATTTGAGGATCTTCCTCCCGTGGCGTAATCAAAAGCGCACCGATCCCGGCAATGAGGCTGATCACGATCAAAATGACCGAAAGGTTGCCTTTGAGAAAGGCCTCCAGGATTCCGCTGACCCATCCGCGAGAAGCGGAACCGGCGTTCATGGAACCACGACCTCCTCGCCTTCATTCAATCCGGACAGGATTTCCACCCTCTCCCCATGTTCCTTCCCCAGGGTCACGAAACGCCGCTGTGGATAGCCTTCGGGGTCCAGCACATCCACGAGGTAGAGTTGTCCCACCTCCCGTACCGCCTTCTTGGGGATGACCAGGGCTTCGTATTCGCCGCTGGGTATGAAGAGACGGCCGAAGAGACCGTTCACCAGGTCCACATCCGGGGGAAGCGCCACCTTTGCCAGGACCGTGCGCGTGGAAGGATCCGATTGGAGCACGATTTCACGCAGTTTTCCTTGTAAAGAACGGTCCAGCGCATCGATGTGAACCTCCAGCATCTGTCCGATGCGCAGCCGAGGAATCAGGGAGTCGGACACGCCATGTCCCCCACATCCACCGTCTTTCGGACCACGCGGCCCGTAAACGGGGCGCGGATTTCCGTGTAACTGAGCATCACACGGGCCGCCGCTTCGGCGGCCCCGGCCTGTTCGATCCGGGCCTGAATCCGCTTGATTTCGCTCTTGGCCGCCTGAACGTCTTCCCTGGCGGCGGTCAGTTTGGCCTGGGTCATCTCTTTCAAGGCACGCGTATGGCCCAGTTGCTGACTGGTGGCGGCCTGATGCTCGTGGAGATCCTGGTAGCGTTTGAAATCGGCCAGGGCCTTTTGCGCGTCCGCCGAAGCCGCCTCCACCTGGGATCTTGCCGCACCCAGTTTGGCTTTGGCCGCCTCCAAGGCCTTTTCCATGGCGGTCACTTGAAATCTTGCCTCCCTCACCCTGGCCCGAATATCCCGATCGTCCAGACGGGCCAGGAGGGTGGCCTCTCGGCCCTTTTCATCCGCTCCCTCCACCGGGTCCCCTTCGTGAACAAAAATTTCCCTGACTTCACTCATGATGCGGCTGGAGACATGGGCCTCCACCATGGCCCGCAAGTTCCCCACCGGCTCGATCAGGACGGGAAAGACCCGGCGTTCCACTTTCCCGGTGGTCCGGCGCCACTTTGCTGATAAATCCGCCGGAAAGCCAGAGCATGAGAACCACCAGGATAAAAAGGACCCCGAGCCCTTTTCCCCCTTCACGGATGATCTTTCGGTGCGCCGGTTTGGATGACTTATCCATGGGTTTCCTCGGTCCAGTCGGCGAAATCCCCCAGGGTCTGCCGCAACAGGACTTGCGCAATCTTTCCTTCATACAGCGCGGCGGTGTATGAGACATCTGCTTGATTGAATGCCACCTCGGACTGGAGGAGGGTATCCACCGTGGCCATTTGGTTCTTATAGAGCCTCCGAACATCCTGGAGGGCCTTTTGGGCCCATTTGCGCCTTTCATCCGCCACCTGGATCTTTTCCGCCGCCTCCTCGACCGCCAGGGTCGCCTGGTGAACTTCGAGGGCGATATCCAGAGCCATCTGTTCACCCCGCGCTTCAATTTCTTTTAAACGCACCCTGGCTTCCCGTATTTTTGAAAGGGTTGCGCCCCCTGCAAAGAGCGACC
>JARRPY010000463.1:567-2785 GCA_037382425.1 Deltaproteobacteria bacterium | reverse complement strand
GACAAGAAACTCTCTGCTGAGATAACAGATATTTTGTCTGATTTGGCCGCCCGGTTCTTTATGGGTCGCTTTCTTTAAAGCGACTTACCAGCTTCTATCCGTGCTGACTCCTTTGGCCAGACACCTAATAATGTATTCGCTCAATGAGCGCTTGTATGAACCGGTAGGAAATGCCCCATCTATGAAAACGGTGTCTCTTCGTTACACCCAGCAATTATGCGGGCACTCCAACAACCGTAACGTTTCAAACCTCAAGCATCGAAGTCCTTTTTCTTGTCTCCATCATTCTTTATCAGTTAATCCATTATGCCAAATTCCTCAACCGAGCTCCCTCGGGAACAACTCCATATTCGAGATATCGCCACAGATCAATTAGCAGCTTTCGGGCCACTGCCACAATTCCCGTTTTTCTCATTCGCTTTCCACCATGACCGAACCTTTCCCAAAACCATCTGGCCAGTTTACTTTCCGGTTGATATCTCAGCCAACCCCAGGATATCTGGATACTCAGTGCCCGGATACGTCCTCTTCCGCTTTTGCTGATCCCCTGTTCATGACGAGTGCCGCCACTGTCATATGGGGTAGGTGTCAGCCCCGGGAAGGCGCCTACCTCCTTCCTGTTTCGAAACTCTCGCCAGCCGAACATCTCCATCACAAAGTCCCAGGAACTCGTATTTCCGATTCCATAGAGAGTTCTCAATTGGGCTACCTTTTTCAACGACGAGGTCTCTTCCGACCGAACCCTTCGCTCACGTTCTTTCCTTAAAGCCTTCATTTGGTCTTCGACCATCTTCAATCGCTCATATTCCCTTACCACCCGTGCTTTAAGATCCTCAGGTAACACTTCCCCATCCCAGGTGCGCAACGAGGCCAGCTCGTCTAAAAATTTCCTCCCGCTTGGATTCTTTACCTCAAGGCCTTGTTGGATCAGTAACCCACGGATCCGGCTTCGGTGCATCGTTCGTTCCTTATTCAGTGCCTCCAGCTCTCTATTCAACTGCCTGCCATCCTCGGCTTCAGCACTGGGTACATTCACCACACTCCACAGCTTTTTCTCTCCGCCATGATACCTCATCAGCATTTGCAAAAGTTTTCTGGCATCTACCCGATCCGTCTTGATTCGCCTCTTCCGGCGATTAACCTCAATACTCGATGAATCCACCACCACGTTATCGATCCGACAGTTCAACAAATACCGATGCAGCCAGAAGCCGTCCCGGCCCGCTTCATAACAACAGACAATTCTGACACGGTCCTGAAGATTAAACTTCTCTTTGGCCATCTCAATTTCTTCATCCAGCCTTTCCAACACTCTCGCAGCGATACTCCTGAACCGCATCTTTTTCCCGTCACTAAATCCCAGTTTCCATTGCTTCTCGCTCAATTCTAATGCCATGTACAAAACACTGTCTTTTGTAGTATCCTTCTTCCTCGGGGTTCCTTTGGTCTTTTTCATTTTCAATCCTCCTTTGGTTGGAATTTGGGTTTCCATCATTATATACCAAAGGCTGACCAAGGAACCCTACATAGTATCTATGATTCACAGCGAAAGTCGGAGACCTGATTTGGAAGGCTCAAAAGGAAACGCTACCAGAACAATGTTTCAGGTCGCATGACGTCCATTCAATTTGAACCCGAGCCAAATCTTTATATAGGCTATACTAATCTGAAGAGAAGCTGGAGGGATTCTGCTACGCTGGGCATAGTTCTTTACTGCTAAGAGGACGTTATACCTTCCTTAATAATACTGCTCGCAAGGTTCTTGACGGATATATTGGCTTTTTTGGCGTATGCATTCAGAGCGAGAAATGTTTCCTTGTCAAGCTCGATCTCAAATCGCCTATGCTGAATATCGATTTTCACGTCAGCTGGCTCAAGATACTCCTCATACTCACTCGTGCTGTGGCTATCCCAGAATTCTCCGGCCTCTTCTTCTGACGTAAAGGCTTCGGGAAGCGGCTCACGGACTTTGTGTTCGTTGTCGTTCATAATATCTCCTTTCAGCGGGGTCCATATCCCGGGCGGAAATGGGCAAAGCCCTGTTTCCTTTTTTGTTGATAAAAAAGACGATCAAATAACGTCCGCTAAGAATTTGGGCGTAGGCGGCGTAAACATTTTCACCCTTGACATGCCCACGGCTTACTTTTCGGATAACGGGTCTCCTCCCGAGCACCGCTTCGGCCTCTTCGATGGAAACCCGGTGCTTGGAGCCAAGTTT
>JARRPY010000463.1:0-467 GCA_037382425.1 Deltaproteobacteria bacterium | reverse complement strand
CCCCGCACCCTGGGTCGAAACCACAGGGAAAATTTTTCAATTTGTAGAGTTTTGATAAACATTTAAATTCAGTTTGTCAAGCAAAAACGCCACCAAACGATAATTTCCTTGAAGGGGGAGATATTGCCCATTCATGTTGTGATTATTGACTCACAGCGAAATTCAGTTCCTGAATCGGAAGTTGCTTCAAGCTCAGATGTTTTCGATTGATCTCATGTCTTCGGTGTCATAATCTTTCCCAAATAATTCTAAAACGATAATATGAAAATGCCTGAGACAACCTTTAAGCCCGTGAGTGAAGAAGAAGTCCAGAGAATCAACAGGCTTCAGCAGAAGTTATTTGACGAGGTTTATCAACTTTTTGAGCCCCCTTTACCTGAGGGTGTGCCTGAGCGTCTTGAGAAAATCATATCCCATGGCAAAATCGTCGAAGGTGACACCATTCTTGATGTGGGATCTGGCACGGG
>JARRPY010000462.1:3193-5009 GCA_037382425.1 Deltaproteobacteria bacterium | reverse complement strand
GGCCACCAGTTCGATGAGTTCGGCAAAATCTTCGGTGGAAAAGGGGCACGCTTCAATGGACAGGGACCGCTCATTTAAGAGACGAAAGAGATCCTTGATGATCCAGTTGCAGACTCTGCGGTGTTCGTTGCAATGAAGGGCGCATTCCTCAAAAAACCCGCTCACGGCCTTGTCTCTGGTCAGGATGAGCGCGTCGGCCCTCGGAATACCGTACTTTTCCATGATCCGGTCCAGTTTCTGGTCCGGCAATTCGGGCATCCGTTCCCGGACGCGTGCGATGAATGCCTCGTCGATGTGGGTCTCGGTGAGATCGGGATCCGGAAAATAGCGATAGTCCGGGGCATCCTCCTTGCTCCGCATGGGCCGGGTGACCTTTTTCTTTTCATCGAAGAGCCGGGTTTCCTGGACCGGCGTTTTGCCTGAGGCCAGGAGCCGTCGCTGTCTTTTTATCTCATAGGTCAGCGCGTCCATGATGAAGCGGAAGGAGGCCATGTTCTTGATTTCGGATCGATTCCCGTAATCGCCGGCCCCTTCGGGACGGATGGAAATGTTCACGTCACAGCGAAACTGACCTCTTTCAATGATGCATTGGCTGATGTCGATGTATTGCAGAATCTGGCGCAACTTTTCCAAGTAGCGCCGCGCTTCGTTCAGAGACCTGAGCGGGTTGCGGGTGTGATCGGTGACAATCTCGAGGAGCGGGACGCAGGCGCGGTTGTAATCCACGAGACTGTATTCGGCCGCCTCATAGGATTCTGCCGCATGGACCAGCTTGCCCGCATCCTCCTCAAGGTGGATGCGTTTGATCCCCACCTGATAGGGCCGGCCGTCGTCTCCCAGAATCTCCAGGTGGCCGTCCTCGCAGAAGGGCCGTTCATACTGGGAGATCTGGTACCCTTTGGGCAGATCCGGATAAAAGTAATTCTTGCGGGCAAACCTGGCCCGCTCATTGATCCGGCAGTTGAGGGCCAGCCCGGCCTTGATGCTGAACTCGGTGGCCGTTTTATTCAATACGGGGAGGGCCCCGGGCTGTCCGGTGCACACGGGGCAGATTTGACTGTTGGGAGACGCGTCATAGCGCACCGGGCAGCCGCAGAAGAGCTTTGAGGCGGTGTTGAGCTCCACATGGGTTTCAAATCCGATGATGGTCTCATATTTCATGGCTGATCCGTCCCGTTGCTTTTTCAAAGGTGTGCCCCACCTGGAGGACGGTTTCCTCGTCAAAGGGCCGGCCGATGATCTGAAGCCCCACGGGGAGGCCGTCCACCCGGCCGCAGTCCACGCTCATGCCCGGCAGACCGGCCAGATTGAGGGAAACCGTGTAGATGTCCACCAGGTACATCTGAAGCGGATCATTCACCTTTTCCCCCAAGGGGAAAGGGAGGCACGGGGACACCGGGGTCATCATGCAGTCGACCGCCTCGAAGGCCCGGTCGAAGTCCTGCCGCACCAGATTCCTGGCCTCCTGGGCCTTAAGGTAATAGGCGTCATAGTATCCGGCGGACAGGACATAGGTCCCGAGCATGATGCGCCGTTTGACCTCTTCACCGAACCCAAGGCTCCTGGCGTTCTCATACATTCCGATCAGATCGGACGATGGCTCATGGGACCGATTCCCGTATTTCACGCCGTCATAACGGGCCAGGTTGCTGCTCGCCTCGGCGGTGGCAATGAGGTAGTATGCGCTGATGGCGTATCGGGCATGGGGGAGGGATATCTCGACAATGTCCGCGCCTTGATCTCTCAAGACCGCAATCCCTTCTTGCACCTTTTTCTCCACACGCGGATCCAGGCCTTCCACAAAATATTCTTTGGG
>JARRPY010000462.1:0-3170 GCA_037382425.1 Deltaproteobacteria bacterium | reverse complement strand
CAGGCCTTCCACGAAATATTCTTTGGGCAGACCGATTTTGAGCCCTTTTTTCATACCCTTTTTAAGGGATTCAAAGAAATGCGGCACGTCCAGGTCGGCGGAGGTGCTGTCCCGGTGGTCGTACCCGCTCATGACGTCTAAAAGGAGTGCGCAATCCGCCGCACTGCGACCCAAGGCCCCCACCTGGTCCAAGGAGGATGCATAGGCCACCAGGCCGTAACGGGACACCCGGCCGTATGTCGGTTTGATCCCGGTGATACCGCAATAGGCGGCGGGGAGTCGAATGGACCCCCCCGTGTCCGATCCCACGGCCAGGATGGTCTCTCCGCCCGCCACGGCGGCGGCGGAACCGCCGCTGGAGCCGCCCGCCACATACCGGGTGTCGACGGGGTTTCTTGCAGGACCGAAGGCGCTGTTTTCATTGGAAGACCCCATGGCGAATTCGTCCATATTGGTCTTGCCCACGATCACGGCACCGCTTTTTTTAATTCGCTGTATTGCGGTGGCGTCATAGGGCGGGATGTACCCTTTCAGGATGTTGGATCCGCAGGTGGTCTCCAACCCTTTGGTACACAAGACGTCTTTGACGGCAATGGGAATCCCCGTCAGCGGCGACTGGGGATTTCCGCGCTTTAGCGTCTCGTCGGCCGCCCGGGCCTGTGCCATGGCCAGATCGCGGGTGAGGGTAATATACGCGTTGATGTGCTCCTCTTTTTCCGCTATCCGGTCAAATACGGATTCGGTGAGCTCCTGTGAGGTCGCCTCCCTTTTTCTCAGCATGCCGCAGAGTTCGGTGGCGGTCCTGTCGCAAAGCGCCGTCATGTCAGCCCTCCAATATCCGGGGCACCTTGAAATAGGTCTCTTCTCTATCCGGTGCGTTTCGAAGAAGGGCTTCTGTCATGTCGGCGGGGTGTGCCTGATCCTCCCGCCACACGTTCTTCAACTCCAGTACATGGCTCATGGGCGCCACATCACGGGTATCCAGTTCCTGCAACGTGTCGAAGTGGTTCAGTACCGCGCTGAGGTCCTTTTGTAACCGTTCGGCCTCGGATTCCGAAATTTTAAGACGCGCCAGCCGGGCCACATGCTGCACTTCCTCCCGGGTAATGGTCGTTTTTTCCTTAGACGGCCGGTGATCGGCGGTGACGTGTTCCTTTACGGTTTTTTTGGCATCCCGGCCCGAGCCCTTAAACAGGCCCAGTTCTTCCAGTTGATGCGGGGATGCAGGCGAAGGGGCCCGGGTCAGGGGACACAGGGCGCTCCGGTTCTTGGGGAAGGCGATCACTTCCCGTATGGAAGGGGTCTTCAGGATCATGGCGATCATCCGGTCCAGCCCCAGGGCCAGGCCGCCGTGGGGCGGCGTGCCGTATTCAAACGCCTTGAGGAAGAATCCGAATTTGCTTTCGATTTCCTCGGACGAAAGACCCAGGGCGTCGAAGACCTTTCTCTGGACGTCCATGGTATGGATCCGGATGCTCCCGCCGCCCAATTCCTCGCCGTTGACCACCAGATCGTATGCCCGGGAACGAAGCGTGAGCAATTCGGTCTCGTTTTTGGGATCAAAGTCGGTCCGGTCGGGCATGGTGAACGGGTGATGGAGCGATTGGATGCCGTCTTCTTTGAGTTCAAACAGGGGAAAATCGGTGATCCATAGGGGGCTGTACGCGTCTTCCCCAATGAGGCCGATCCGTTTGGCCACATGAAGCCTGAGATCGCACAGCACGCTATGGACCAGCTTGTGCGAGGTGTCTGCAATCATCAACAGCACGTCCCCTTCCTCTGCATCGAAACAGGACATGATGCGGTCCCGCTCGGATCGGCTGAAGAATTGCACGATATTGGATTCGAGTGTGCCGTTGACCACTTTCATCCAGGTCATGCCGGATCCCCCGAATGAGGGCACGATCTGTTGGGCATATTCGTTCTGGAGCACGTTCTTGCTGAGGACATGGGCCTGTCCTTTGACGCAGAAGCCCTTGACCAGCCCGCCCTTTTGAATGATGTCACGGAAGATGCTGTAGTTCGTGTCTTGAAGAATCGGCGTCACATCCTCGAAGGTCATGCCGAACCGGGTGTCGGGCCGATCCGTTCCATACCGCGAAACAGCCTCCTGGTACGTCATCCTCGGAAAGGGCCGCGGCAGTTGGATGTCTCCCACCCGGAACATGCGGCAGGTCATGAACGAGGCCTCCAGGTCGAGCTGGGTGAATTCCGGCTGTCGATTGGGCCTGAGATCCTCGTCTCTAAAACACCGGGCGATCTGAAAATACCGGTCCATTCCCCCCATCATGAGCATCTGCTTGAAGAGTTGAGGAGACTGGGGCAGGGCGTAGAATCGGCCCTGATGCACCCGGCTGGGAACCAGATAATCCCGGGCGCCTTCAGGGGTGCTCTTGGTGAGAAAAGGGGTCTCTACCTCTATGAAACGGCGTTCCTCGAGGATTTCCCGAATACATTGAACGACCTCGTGCCGTTTTCTGAAGAGTCGCTGAATGGAGGGCCTGCGCATATCGAGATAGCGATATCTCAGGCGGAGCTCTTCGTCCAGGCTCTCGGGGCTGGTCCGGATCTCCTCGCCGAATACCATGGCTTTTTCGGATATCTGAAACGGGAGGGGGTTCGCTTTGGACAGGATATTGATCTCCCGGACGAATACTTCAAGGTCTCCTGTGGCGAGGTTGGGATTTTCCGTGCCCTCCGCTCTTTGGGCGACCATGCCCGTGATTTCGATGACATCCTCGTGTCTTAACTCGAGCGCGGGTTGGTAGGTGTCGGCGCTGATATTGGGGTCAAAAATGGCCTGGACAATCCCTTGGACATCTCTTAGATGAATGAACAGGATATGGCCGTGGTCGCGGATGGCATCCACCCACCCCATGAGGACCACATCGGATCCGATATGACGGCGGTTCACGTCACCGCAATAGGTTCTCTCTTTCCAGTTCACGGGGGTTTTCCTTAATCACAATAAAATAATGAGACCTTTGAGAGATGTGTTGAATCGCGCTGAAACGGCGGGCATTTCTCAAAGGTCTTGTCAGTACGCTCTATTTTGAAACTCCGGAGTCGAGGATGCCCTGCTGAAGACGGCCGGTGTCTCCCGTCTCGCCATTGAGGAGGCGGCCGGGCACGTGGAGGAATTCTCGAAGACTGACCTGAGACGTGCGGTG
>JARRPY010000461.1:0-3129 GCA_037382425.1 Deltaproteobacteria bacterium | reverse complement strand
GGAAATCGAAGACGACCGCGTGTTGCACCACTCCAGCGGCATCGGGCTGGGATGGGGCATGTCGGGCGGCGAAGTGGCGGGTTTGGATCGAAACTGTCTTGCGGTCTCCGGTCTTGATGAAACCATTTTGTATTTGGAAAAGATCGAAATGGGACTCCTTGAGGATTTGGATTACGTTGAATTTAGAATCTGCAAGGAAGGGTGCATCGGCGGACCCTTTACAGTGGCGGACAAATACCGCGCCAAGCACCTTGTGCAGAGGTTCGCCCGGATGTTTGGAACCGAGAAACGGATCAAATACAAGTATGTCATCGATTTGTATAAAAAGGGTTGGTTCTTTACCGAAAAGGACCGGTCCCCCTACATACCCGACGGCCCCGACCGATCCATATCGGAAAATATCGAACGGTTGAACAGGGTAAAGAAGATCGTCGAGTCCCTTTCCAGGAAAGAGTGCGGCATGTGCGGATGTCCCGACTGCGAGACATTCGCCAAGGATGTCGTGGACGACAAGGCAAGCCTAAGTGAGTGCATCTTTTTAAGGGATCGGCCCAAAACGCTCAAACAGCTGAGAGCCGACATCTGAATCAGAGGCCGCGAACCAAAATTCGTGTCATTCGCGGGCATGCTTGGCCGCTGATTTGAAACCGGCGATCCAGGACCCTCAATCCGGCAAATACGAGGCCTGTTCCAAGACCGCCACAGACAATGGCCGCAGCAGTCGGGTGGATGGAGAACAACGGGGCCAATGCTTCACCAGCATAAGCGCCTGCAATGAGGGCCACTATGGGTAGAAGATAGACAAGGAAGCCCAATTTCAGCAAGGAGCCGCTCGGAATGCTGACTTCCACCCGATCCCCGGTTTTGGCAGCCAGATCATTGGCAACCTCAACCATCATCTTTTTGTCGGGCCCCATCTCGCACGAACCTCTTGACTCACACGTGGCGCAGGCAGAGGTCCGCTCTATTCGAACGAGGACCCTCTTTCCCTTCACCCGTTCTACGATCCCCTGCTCGCTGATCATGGGTTCTCCTTAGATTCGGCGTCCAGCAGTCAGAGGGCAGAATTCACAAGCTTTCGGAATTTCAGTCTTATTCTGACGCCTGTATTCTGAATTCTGAACTCGTGGTCGCACCCGTCATTATCTTAAAAATCGACGGTTTTAAAGAATTGTCAGGAAAATAAGGGTGCGAAACCTGAGTTATTATATCAAGCTCTCTCGGATAAAAAAAGGGAAAGATGGGACAAGATGAACCAGAATAGACGCATACCCGTTTTCGAAATAGAAAACCGCATTGGCGCCATCCAACACCGATTGAAAATGGCAGACATCGAGGCGCTGTTCATTGTTCAGCGAGTTGATCTCCTTTATTTTTCAGGGACCGCACAACATGGGTTTCTTTTCATTCCGGCGGAAGGAAAACCGCTCCTCCTTATCAAGCGCTATTATCCCCGAGCAAAAGCCGAATCCCCCATTTCCGACGTCGTTGAAATCGAGTCTGTGAAAGAGACTCCCGCACACATTCGCGACGCCTACGGTCGTCTGCCAAAAACGCTGGCGTTCGAGCTGGATGTGCTCCCGGTGAACGAATTCAATTTTTATCAACGGCTCTTCCCGGATACAATTTGTGTGGATGGCGCGACAAATATTCTTGAAACCCGCATGATCAAATCCGAGTGGGAAATCGCCCAATTGACCCGCACGGCCCACCTTTCCGCTCGGACCTTTCAATACATGAGGGAAACCATCCGCCCCGGTCTCACGGAAATGGAATTTGCCGGTATGTTTGAGGCGTTTGCCAAGAAATATGGTCACGCGGGAAAACTGCGGCTGCGGGATTATCAGGCGGAAGGGTACCCGTGGCATGTGTTGAGCGGCAGTAGCGGCGGAAGGGTGGGACTCCTCGATTCCCCGGCCAGCGGGGAAGGGACCTCTCCCGCGTTTCCAGTGGGTGCGGGAGACAAAAAAATGGCCCCGAACGAACCCGTCATGATCGATCTGGCGCTTGTGTTGAGCGGGTATCATACCGATGAAACACGAATGTTTGCCATCCGGTCCATGCCTGAGGAGGCCATGAACGCCTCCCTTGCCGCCATTGAGGTCCAGAATGCGGTCCTTGAAGCCGTCAAACCGGGGATTTCCGCGAACAGGCTTTTTGAGATCGCCATAGAAAAGGCCCACAAAGGCGATCTTGAAACCGGGCATGACGTTTTCCGTCGAACCCAAAATGGTGTTTAAAGATCGATTTTCGGCCGGCGTAGAAACCATGTTCGTGGTCACCGACACCGGATATAGACTCATCAGCGAGGTCCCCACGGATATTTTCGTCTGTTGAGCGTCAAACGACACCTACCCGCGATCACAGCGGCCCCTGGAAAAGGAGGAGATGGCGACAAATGAACTCAGAAAACAACACCTCTACTCCCCAGGTCCTTGTGTATCGGCACCCGAATCCGGAGATCCGATCGTTTCTAACGCCGAAGGCCATATCAAGCTATCGTGTGGAGTATTTCAAGCGCGACTTTTTTGATCAATCAGAGGCGAGTGTGAAGTCTCTCGGTCTCATCGGTGAGCATGCGGTACGCGAGCTCATGGCGCTCCCCGGCATCGAAGAAATTCACATCAAGCCCCGTGAGGTATGGATAAAGAAATCGACCGCAACCGCCTGGGATGACATTGAAGATGAGATTATTCAAATCCTAAAGCGCGCCTTGAGAAAAAAGGAGATCGTGCGGGTCAAGTAGCCCCCCCACTCTCTCACCGCCTCCAGAATCTTATCCCCTTCAAATTGTCTTTTCTGACCTCCACGGGCAACAGTTCATTGGAAAATTCTATTCCCTTCTGAGATGCGTCCTTCCGAACCGAAATGAAAGTTCCTGAAATTTTTTCCCTCCGGAAACCAATATCGCGATGTGTCATGATGCGTGTTTTCGACACGAAAGAAGTCTTTTATAGTTAATATCAGTTATTGTTTTCCCAATTTCAGGGCATTCAATCTTCTCATTGACAAAAAGCCTCAAAATAAGCTATTGATTTACCGATATTTCCACTGAATTTCGCATATGGATACCCGCACTTATGATTGATTCCGGAGAAAGGAGAGACAGTTGCTGAAAATGAATGGGTT
>JARRPY010000460.1:0-4129 GCA_037382425.1 Deltaproteobacteria bacterium | reverse complement strand
GGAGGACGACCACCGTCGCTTCTGGCTGAGAGTGAGCCACTTACAGGAATCCGGAAAACCGGGTTCCTCAAAACCCATATCCTTCCAACTCACCTATCCCCTGTCCAGGACAAGAGACGTCGTCTTCCATGCGGAAGCGGCGCTCGCCGAGAGCCCTATGCCCCACACCCTCAAGGTCCACGTGGGCACGGGCGGCTCCGTGGTGACCCTGTCCCATGAGGTTTCGGAAAGCGAGGGCGAGAAACGGGTGATTGCGCTTTTAGATGATCTCAGGCGGCGGTGCCATAAGGAAGGGGGCAATCTGGTGGTCCTAAACGCACCGCCGGCGGTGAAGGGCGAGGTGCCCGTGTGGGGAGAAACCGGAAATGACCTTTCGGTGATGAAGCGCATCAAGAACCAGCTGGATCCGTCCGGGGTATTCAGTCCGGGACGATTTGTGGGCGGGTTGTGACCGACTCATGGGAATCAACATCTCACGCCCCAGTACGATCTTCCGGACCCACGGGGTAAACAAAGCCGCAAAGATAATATAAAGATTTTCTCGGCGGTCTCCGCGTGTCTGCGCAAAGACATATTTTTTTACGGGATGATCAAATGAGATAAGGAAAATCCAATGAATATCGTTCAATTAAAGAAATTATCCTACGACGAGGTGGCCAAATGCAACCGATGTGGATTCTGTCTGCCCAACTGCCCGGTCTATCGGGTGGAAGGGCGGGAGTCCGCCTCTCCCCGGGGGCGAAACGCCATGACCCGGGCGGTCATCGAAGGAAGGCTCCCCTTGAGCCGCGATACGGAGAAAGCCATTTTCAGCTGCCTGGGATGCGGTGCGTGCAGCCAGGTGTGCCTTTCCGGCGTGGCCACCAAAGACGTCATATTCAGGGACCGCGAATGCCAGGTGGGAGAGGGGCTCTACCCGGAAATCGCCGCCCGTGTGGCCGACCTGATCCAGGAATCCCACAATATTTCCGATGATGACAATGAAGACCGGGGCGAGTGGCAGGAACTCATCAAGGGATTGCCCGAGGACGCCCTGTTAAAGGACAAGGCCGATGTGATTTTCTTTGTGGGATGCGTGGCCTCCTTTTTCCCCATGGCCCAGAAGATACCGGCCAACATGGCGCGTATCATGCAGGCGGCTGGCGTGGATTTCACCATCCTCGGGGGCGAGGAATGGTGCTGCGGATTCCCGCTCTTGGGTGCGGGCATGCCGGACAAGATGAAAAGGCTCATGGATCACAATCTGGAAAAGGTGAAGGCGGTGGGGGCGAGTCGGATCGTATTTACGTGCCCGTCGTGTTATCACACCTGGAAACACCTCTACCAACCGGATGTGGAACTCTATCATGCCAGCCAGATGCTGGACCGGATGATCAAAGACGGACAGATTTCCCTCAAGGAGATGAAGGTCACGGTCACCTATCACGACCCCTGTGATCTGGGACGGAACAGCGGCATCTTCGAGGAACCCCGGAACGTGCTCAAGGCCATCCCCGGCATCGAGCTTAGGGAATTGGCCAACAACCGGCAGCTGTCCGTCTGTTGCGGCGGGGGCGGGAACGTGGAAATGGTCAACCCGGATCTCTCGGCCCGGGTGGCCCAGATGAAGCTGGACGAGATTCGAGACACCGGCGCGGACATGGTGGTTTCTTCCTGCCAGCAGTGCCTGAGGACCATTACCACGAGGGCCAGGCGGCAGAAGGTGGATTTGGTGGTGAAGGATTTAACCGACATGGTCATCGAAGCCATGGGAGCGCCTTGAAAAACGCCTAAAGATGAAAATGGAGGAAAGAGGCACATGATCGCACAACTCTCCGTATAGTTCGTCAAAAAAGGGGTGGCCGTTATCGAGCAATCGGGTTACACCTATGATGTGGGCGGCATGAGCACCTCTGTGGACGTGCCGGACCTGGATGCCCTGTTTGGGCTCATAAAAGAGATTCATGCGGCCCACGTGGGCCATGGGGCCCGCCGGATCGTCATCGACCTCAAGGTGGACGACCGTCGGGACAAGGAGGCCACCATCCAAACCAAGAAGGCATCCGTAACCGGGCCATAAAACGGCCCAAGCGACCAATGGCTGAAGACAAAAAACTCGGAGAATACAAGCGCAAGCGGGACTTCTCCAAGACGGCCGAACCACAAGGGCGCTCCGGCGAATCTTCCACAAAGCCCCGCTTCGTGATCCAGCAGCATGACGCCAGTCGCATGCATTTCGACTTCCGCCTTGAGGTGGACGGGGTGCTGGCGTCCTGGGCCGTGCCCAAGGGGTTGAGCACGGACCCCCGGGAGAAGCGCCTCGCGGTTCGTACCGAGGATCATCCACTGGATTATGCGGATTTCGAGGGCCGCATTCCCGAAGGCGAGTACGGCGCGGGCGTGGTGATTGTCTGGGATACCGGCCCATATGAAAACATGAGCCAAAAAGACCATGAGCCGGTGCCCCTGAAAGAGGCATTGGAAAAAGGGCATGCCAAGATCGACCTCTTCGGCAGCAAACTCAAAGGGGGATATGCCCTGATTCATACCCGGATGAGGGGGGATGAAAAGAACTGGCTCATCGTGAAGGAAAAAGACGATCACGCAGACGCCAGACGGAATCCCGTGAGCACGGAACCCGAATCGGTGCTCAGCGGCAAGACCATCCAAGAGATGGCCAAGGCCACCGAATCGGTCCAAGGAAACTAATCTCCCATCGCCCCCTCACTGTGAAAGCACGAAAAGCGCCTCGGACGCCTGTTTCATCCGTTTTGGATGAAACAGCGCCGTGAACTGTTCTCGGATGGGTGTTAGAGGGCTTCGGCAATGGCCTTCCCCATTTCACTGGTGCTCGCCTTGCCGCCCATGTCCGGGGTGCGGAGGCTGGGATCTTCAAGCACCGTTTCGATGGCCCGTTCCACGGCGCCGGCCGCCTCGGGGTGCCCCAGATGATCCAGCATCAGGGCGCCCGACCAGATCTGGCCGATGGGGTTGGCAATGCCTTTTCCCGCGATGTCCGGGGCCGATCCATGAACCGGTTCGAACATGGACGGAAATTCACGGCTGGGATTGATGTTGGCCGACGGGGCCACGCCGATGGTCCCTGCGACGGCGGGTCCCAAATCCGAGAGGATGTCGCCGAACAGGTTGCTCCCCACCACCACATCGAACCAGTCCGGGTGCAACACAAAGTGGGCCGTCAGAATGTCGATGTGATATTGATCGGTTTTGATGTCGGGGTACTCGGCGGCCATGACGGCAAAACGCTCGTCCCAATAGGGCATGGTATGGATGATCCCGTTTGATTTGGTGGCGGAGGTCACGTGCCGCCCCTCCCGTTTTGTCGCCAATTCAAACGCATACCGGAGGACCCGGTCCACCCCTCTTCGCGTGAACACGGATTCCTGAAGGACCATTTCGGCCTCGGTTCCCGAATGGAGCCGTCCCCCGATCTGAGAATACTCTCCCTCGTTATTCTCCCGTACCACCACAAAATCGATGTCCTCGGGCGACCGGTCCCTGAGTGGAGAGACCATCCCTCGGAGCATCCGGACCGGTCTTAGGTTGATGTATTGCTGCATGTCTCTTCGGATCGGAATCAAAAGCCCCCACAGGGAGACATGATCCGGTACGCCCGGGAATCCCACGGCTCCCAGGAAAATGGCGTCACACCCCTTGATTCGTTCCATCCCGTCTTCAGGCATCATCCGGCCGGTTTGAAGATACGTCTGACACCCCCACGAAAACATCTCCCAGTGAAAGCGGATACCAAATGCTTCCCCGGCCTTCTTCAGCACGCGCATGCCTTCCGGCATAACCTCCCTGCCGATTCCGTCACCGGGGATGACGGCAATGCCGTATGATTTCATTGAACACTCCTGTCACACTTCTGCAGATCAAAAATGTTTTCTTCTCTGGTCGATTTGCCATAAAGGCACGGTTTAACAGACGGGCGCAGTCCGTCTTTAATATATTTCAATAGCTTGGCTTGGCCCGACTCGCATTCTTCCCATTCTAATTATTGGTTTTACCCATCCACGTTCTGTTCTAGGTAGGAAGCGATCACATTGCTCGCAGGAGGCTTCAGTAACCCTAAATGATCTCCTTCAACAATTACTCGGTCAACACGACTCGCGATTTGGATCCATTT
>JARRPY010000459.1:566-2881 GCA_037382425.1 Deltaproteobacteria bacterium | reverse complement strand
AGAAAGCCTCTTCGGTCAAAGGTCTCTGTGGTATCACCGCGGGCTGGGAACCTCGGCCCACCGGATGAGAGAGGCAACCCGCACCAGGCCGTGTTCACTCATTTTTTGGTAGCCGCTTTTACCCGATCCATTTCATCCTTGGTGATCCACCCGCCGCCCAGGGCCTTATAGAGTGCCACATATGCGTTTAGATACTGCTGTTTGAGCTGGGAAAACTCCAGTTCGGCTGAAAAGAGCGACCGTTGCGTTTCCAGGACTTCCAGGTAACTGCTGACACCCTTGTCATACCGCAATGTCGCGAGCCGGTAGGCATTCTTGGCCGCATCCTTTTTTCTCTGGACGGATGCCATCTCCCGCTTGTAGGTATCGATTTCCACCAAAGCGTCCTCCACCTCTTGAAACGCGGTCAATACGGTGTTTTCGTAAAAATGGAGGGCCTCTTTTGTCTTGGCCTCCTCGATCTCCACCCGTCTGACGTTCTTGTAAAATTCGAATATGGGGCCGAACAACCCTCCGCTGACCGACCAGGCCCCGCCATCCGAAGTGATGTTCGACAGCTCATTGCTCGCCAGGCCCAAAAATCCGGTCAACGATATGGCCGGGAGGCGCATGGCTTCTGCCACGCCGATCTTGGCGGTCTGGGCTTCCAGTTGATACATGGCTAAAATCACATCGGGCCGCCTCTCAAGGAGCCTGGCCGGCAGACCGACCGGGATGCGTGGCGGCGCCATTTCCTGCGACAGATCTTTGTCTGTCCGGATGGATTCGGGCAATCTTCCCAGCAGAATACTTAACGCGTTCTCTGTCTTGGCAGCGAGACGTTCATACTGGGGGATGGCCGAGGCGGCGATTTCCAACTGAATTTCCGCCTGATTCACATCCAGTTCCGGAATGATGCCCCGCTGGAAGCGTTTCCGAATGATATTCAGGCTCTCCTTACGGGACGCCAGTGTATCCTCGGATATCTTCACGCGCTCGCGATAATCCAAAAGAAGATAATAAGCCCCCACCACCTCGGATATCAGGCCGATCTGAACGGTCCTCAAGGCGTATTCGGAGGCCATCAGATCGGCCCGGGCAGATTCGGTCGCCCGGCGAAACTTTCCCCAGAAATCGATTTCCCAGTTCAATGCGGGGGCCGCATAGGCATAGGAATTCCGGGTATCGGATCGTGTACTGCCGAAGAAGTTTCCCGTTCCCGCACCCGCGTCGATGTAGAACCCGGGATACTCGTCGGCCTTCGTGAATCCCAGGGTTGCGCGGGCCTGCTCCACCCGATCGGCGGCGATCTGTAAGTCCCTGTTGTACTTCAGCGCCTGGGACACCAGGGTATGGATGGTCGGATCGCTGAACAGTTCCCACCACTTGAGATTGATCATGGTTTCGGCCGAAACCTTTTCAAAACGGTAGTTCTCGGGCGTTTCCACCACGGGCTTTTTAAAGTCCGGACCCACGGCGCAACTCGTTAAAAGGAGCATCGCCAAGAACCCGGTCACCCAACATTTCATGTCGTAACAGGTCGTTTTCATGTGCGGTCTAAACGGTTTTGCTCAAGAGTTCCCGTTTGTTCTCATAGCGGCCGATTTTGCCGATCAACACAAAAAAGAGCGGATAAAAGAAGACCCCCAGCAGAGTGGCCAGGGTCATTCCTCCCAAAAGCGCCATCCCCATGACCACCCGGGCCTCGGCCCCGGCCCCCGTGGCCACCACCAGGGGGAGTACGCCGAGGATAAATGAAAAGGCCGTCATCAGAATGGGCCGAAAACGAAGCCGTGCCGCCTTGATGGCCGCATCAAAAAGGGACAGCCCCTTGTCAAACTCAAGCTTGGCAAATTCCACAATCAGAATAGCGTTTTTGGCCGCCATGGCAATGAGCATGACCAGTGCGATCTGGGCAAAGACATTGAGTTCATAACTCTCGCTGTACAGTCTGGCGAGGTACAGGGCCAAGAGTGCGCCGAACACGGCAAATGGCGTTCCCAGTAGAATACTGAACGGAAGGGACCAGCTTTCGTACTGGGCCGCCAGGATGAGAAAGACGAAGATAAGGGAGAAGACGAACACAATGGATCCGGTTCCGGACGACGCCTTTTCCTGGTAGCTCATGTTGCTCCATTCATATCCCATACCGTCGGCCAGGACCGCCTTTGCCGTCTTCTCCAAAGCCGCCATGGCCTGGGCGGATGTGAACCCCTGGGCCGGGCCTCCGGTCAACTCCACGGAACGATACAGGTTGTAACGGTTGGTGAAGTCGGGGCCGACAATATCCTCGATGTTCACAAAGGTGGCCAGGGGAACGCTCTCCCCTCCCGTAT
>JARRPY010000459.1:0-538 GCA_037382425.1 Deltaproteobacteria bacterium | reverse complement strand
TCGAGCTGATCGGGCTTGAGCCGATACCGGGGCTCGGCCTGAATAAATACTTTATAGAGTCTACCGAATCTATTGAAATCATTCACATAAGAACCGCCCAAAAAAGCGCCGAGCGTCGTGTAGATGCTGTCAAGAGAAACCCCTGCCTTCAAGGCCTTGTCCTTATTGATTTCAATATACCGCTGGGGAACACTGGCCCGAAATGTGGTAAAAATGGAGCCGATTTCCGGTCGCTTTCTCGCGGCTTCAATGAACTTGCCCGCCTGTTGAGCCAGGAATGCCGGCGTGTGCCCTGCCCTATCCTGAAGCATGAGCGTGAAGCCGGATCCGCTCCCCAGCCCAGGGATCGCCGGTGGCCCGAAGGCAAACACCTGGGCCTCATTCACGCCCTGGTAGAATGCCGCATTCAGCTGGGCCACGAGTTGATTGGCGGTCAGCTTCCGCCGGGCCCAATCCTTGAGCGACACAAAGATAAAACCGGAATTGGAGGCCATACTGTTTGAGAGAAGGCTGAATCCGGACGCCGCCGTAATAAATT
>JARRPY010000458.1:0-2745 GCA_037382425.1 Deltaproteobacteria bacterium | reverse complement strand
CCGACCTTTTCCGAGGGGGTTATGGAGGCGGCCAGGGATGGCGCAGGGTGGCAGTAACGTGTGGAATCGAAGACGCTTCGGGGGAGTTTTCAGTGAGATCCGCCGCAGCGGCGATGATCGGGCAACATCACCGGGGAGCATCAGAAAGAACTTTAAAAAAAGGAGGTTTACAATGAAAGGTTCAATTTTTGGCAGACATGGTATTGGAATGGTCATCATTGGTGCATTCGCTCTATCGCTTTTGATGATGCCGGGTCTGGTTCAGGCCAAAACGATTATCAAACTCGCCCACGTGTGCGCGGAAAAGGATATCTTTCACATTCAGTCCGTGAAATTTAAGGAACTGGTGGAGAAAAGGACAAACGGGGAGGTGGAGATCAAGATTTTTCCCAACAAGCAGCTGGGGGGCAAAGAGTCCGATCTGATCAACATGGTTCAGATGGGTACTATCGGACTTGCCACCATTACCTGCGGACCCATTACTTCGTTTGACCCCTTGTTCGGTATTCTGGATATGCCGTTTCTTTTTACCAGCAAAGCGCAGGCGTACAAGGTCCTGGACGGTCCCATTGGGCAGCGGGTCCTGGATTCCTTGTCCAAGGTAGGCATCAAAGGGCTGGCCTTTGGCGAGCGAGGGTTGCGGAACGTCTCCAACAACCTCCGCCCCATCACCAAACCCTCCGACTTGGAAGGCATTAAGATCCGGGTCATGCAAAGCCCCGTGTACATCAAGCTTTTCAAGGCGCTCGGAGCGAACCCGATTCCCATGGGGTGGGGTGAGGTGTACACCGCTTTGCAGCAGGGCACCATCGATGCCCAGGAAAATCCCCCGTGGGTGATATGGGCCTTCAAGATTTACGAGGTGCAGAAGTATTACTCGCTGACCGGTCATTCCTATGCAGGAAATGTCATCATGATGAACAAGAAGCTTTTCGACGGATTTTCTCCGAAGATCCAAAAAGTACTGGTCGACGCTGCACGGGACGCCTCTGTCTATGAGCGGAAAGTCAACAACGACGGCGTGTCGGATATCCTGGACAAACTGAAGGCAAAGGGGATGAAAATCAACGATGTGGATCGCCGGCCTTTCCAGAAAAAATGCGAATCCGTCTATGAAGATGCCTACAAGAAAAACCCGCAGTGGCGGAAAATTATTGCTGAAATCAGAGCGGTCAGATAGTTCTCGCCCTGCATGGTGGTTTGCGGAGCTGCTCCAATGAGAGGGATAACTCTTCTTGAAAAGAGTGCAACGTGGCTCGATCGGCTGGTCTGCCTGGCGGTGATCGTGCTTCTCTGTTGCATGGTGACGGTGACGTCAGCGGGCGTTTTCTGGCGTTATGCGCTGAATAGCGCCCTCAGCTGGTCGGAAGAACTGGCACGTTTTCTTTTGGTTTGGGTATCCTTTCTGGGGGCAACTCTGGCGACCTACCGGGGAAGCCATATCGGGATCAATATCCTGTTTGACCGGCTTCCCCCACGGGCCCAGCTGTGGCTCGGCCGCATAGTGGATGCCATGATCATCACGTTCGTGGGTTCCGTTCTGATCGGGGGAATAAAGATCCTTCCCTTCGTCTCCATGCGTGTCGCTCCGACCCTCCATATCCCGATGAGTATTCCCTATCTGATCATGCCGATTGCGGCGGGCATCATTCTTTTTCAGGTTCTTATCCGTTTACTCACCGGCTCGCGGGAGAGAGGGGTCGACCCATGACCTATGCGTTTTTTGCCCTTCTCCTCTCTTTTTTCCTCGTACGCATGCCCATAGCATTTGCCATGGGAACGGCGGCGGCCATAGCGATGTATTTTTTCTACCACGTACCCAGACGGTCGTCGTTCAACTGATGTTTACCTCTAACGACTCATTCCCTCTTCTGGCCGTCCCATTTTTTATGCTGGCCGGCGCCCTTATGGAATCCGGAGGGATAAGTCGGCGTCTGGTCAATTTTGCCAATGCCCTTGTGGGGTTCATCCATGGCGGCCTTGCCCATGTAACGGTCATGGCATCGATGTTTTTTGCGGGGATCTCGGGAGCGGCAGCCGCGGATACCGCTGCTGTGGGAACCCTGATGATACCGGAGATGAAAAAGAGGGACTATGATGCAGGGTTTGCGTCCGCCATTCAGGCATCAGCAGGCTCCATAGGAGTAATCATTCCCCCTTCCATCCCCATGGTCATTTATGGCGTCATGTCTTCCACATCCATAGGAGCTCTTTTCCGATCCTGAAGACAGGAAAGGAAGCCCTGTGGGCGCTGGGCATGCCTCTTATTATCGTGGGTGGCATCATGAGTGGTATCTTCACGGCCACGGAGAGTGCGGTCGTTGCCACCGACTATGCCTTGGTCGTGGGGTTTTTCGTGTATCGGGAACTGAGAATCAAAGACCTGCCGGGAATTTTTGTGAAAGCGGCGGTCACCAGCGCGCTCGTTATGTTCATCATCGCCAATGCGTCGGTTTTTGGATGGGTTCTGGCCTTCGAACAGATTCCCCAAACCATAACCAACGGGTTTATCGGGATTACCTCGAATCCTGTAATCCTTTTGTTGATCGTCAATCTCCTGCTCCTGATCGTGGGGACATTTATCGAAACGGCCAGTGCTCTGATTATCTTTGTTCCGCTGCTCGTTCCTCTCATTCCTCATCTGGGAATCAATCCGATCCAGTTCGGTGTTCTGATGGTTCTGAACCTGGCTATTGGCATGTTGACACCACCCATGGGAATCTGTCTGATCGTCTCCTGTTCCAT
>JARRPY010000457.1:0-3318 GCA_037382425.1 Deltaproteobacteria bacterium | reverse complement strand
GGGCCGTACCTTGGGAGCCGAGCATCACGACCTCGTCGCCGACCCGAACATGGGGGATATCGGTCACATCGCAAAGGGTCAAGTTCATACCGATGGTACCGACGATGGGCACCCGTTTACCCTCAACAAGTACGACCCCCCTGTTGGCTAGCCTTCTGGGTATGCCGTTACCATATCCTGATGAAATTACAGCTACTTGTCGATCCCCTTCGGTATAATGTGTGCGTCCGTAACTGACGGGGGTCCGATCTTCGAGCACCCTGAGTTGAAGGACACGCGCCCGAAAATGCATCACGGGCTTGAGGGGAACAGGGCTCTTAAAGTCGGGATGGGGCAAACCGCCATACAGCATAATGCCGCATCGAACCATATCAAAGTGAAGGTTCTGATGGACCGCGGTGCCGGCACTGTTGGAGATATTATTCCACCGTAGGCCCAATTCCCTTGCGCGCCCCATTGAAACGATCCGTTCAAAACGCCTCCGCTGGGCGTGGACAAAATCAGAGTCCGGATCATCTGCGGTGGATAAATGAGAGGTCAGCCCGATGAGAGCAAGATGGTCAAACCCGGAAAACCGATCAAAGGCCCCGGCCACATCCTTATGACAAATTCCCAGACGACCCATGCCGGTATCGACTTTCAGGTAGACGTCGATCCGTTTCCGGCGCCTTCTGCCCGCCTGATTCAGTCTCTCGGCCGTATCCAGCGAATAGATAACGGGCGTCAATCCCTTTTCCACAACGTACTCGCACGATTCCCGGGTCCCGAGATCCGAGAGCAATATGATGTCCCCCCGAATTCCCGCGTCTCTCAGTTCGAGGGCCTCATCGAGATGGGCAACGGCCAATGCGTCAACGCCATTTTTCTCCAAGGTACGGGAGATCGGAACCAGACCATGGCCATAGGCATCCGACTTTACCACCGCCGCCAATCGGGTCAGATTGTAGACCAAGGCCCTCAAATCAATCAGGACGCTATTGGGATGCGGCTGCATTAATGGTCTTCACCTCTTTCCACCAAGGGCTCGCCGTGTGCTCCCTTCCTAACTGATATATATGCATAGTGCAAGCACTATATACGGTCGATCTTCCCTGGTCCCTCTTCCCGAGGTTGACAAAGGCACCGGCGTAAGGATATGGTACCTCATCTTTTAAAGAGTCACTGAGATCGGACGCCTCGGTCGAGTGCTCTATTTTTTTCTGCACATGATGAATACGGAAAGATGAAATTCTTCCTATGCCTCCTGGGACTGGTGCTCGTTGTGGAAGGTCTTCCCTACTTTGCCTTTCCCGACCAGATGAAAAAGTGGGTGGCCACCATCCAGGAACTCCCCAATTCCCAACTGCGCGCCTTGGGTTTTGTGGGCATGGCGGTCGGACTCTTGCTCCTGTACCTTTTCAAACGATAAAATGATTTGACTTTAATGCACTTTTTTTATAGATTAAGGGGTTTAACGTCATTAGGTGTTTGACATAAGGAATTACGATTACGATTTACCCCTGGACTTGATCGCTCAGATGCCTGCGGAAAAGCGCGATCATTCCAGGTTGCTGGTGGTGGATCGACGGGCAGGGGCACTGGAGGACAAGCGTTTTTTCGAATTGCCCGATCTGCTTCGGTCAGGAGACCTCCTCGTGGCCAACAACACGAGGGTCGTCCCGGCGAGGATTTACGGTCACAAGGAGACCGGCGGGAAGGTAGAGGTCGTGGTTTTGGAGCATCCGGAGGCGGACGTCCGAAGCGGCGACACACGGAAATGCCTGATGAAATCATCCGGCCGCCCCAAAGAGGGAAGTCGCCTGTTCTTTGAAAACGACACATCCGGGGTTATCGAAGGCTATTTGGAATCCGGAATGGTCAGCATACGCTATGAAGGACAAAGAGGAATAGACGAACTCCTCGATGCGCGTGGACGAGTGCCGCTCCCACCCTATATCAAACGGGATCCTGATACCCCGCTCGATGCGCTTGACAGGGAAAGATACCAGACCGTCTACTCGGAACACCCCGGTGCGGTGGCAGCGCCCACGGCAGGACTCCATTTTACAGAACCCCTTATGGATAAGCTGAAACGATCCGGGGTGCCCATGGTTCCTTTGACACTCCATGTGGGCTACGATACATTCAGACCGGTCAAAGTAGCAGACATCAGAGATCACAGATTACACGGTGAATACTACCGTATTGAGTCGCACACCGCGGATCGAATCAATCAGACCCGGGCCCAAGGCGGAAGGGTTTTTGCGGTAGGCACGACGGTCGTGAGAGCCTTGGAATCCGCGCCCAGACCCGGAGGCCGGATCTCAGCATGTGAGGGGGAGACCTCCCTGATGATCACCCCGGGGCACACATTCGCCGTAGTGGACGGACTGATCACCAACTTTCATCTGCCGAAAAGCTCCCTGCTATTTCTCGTTTCGGCCTTTATGGGGCTTGATCTGACCAAGAAGGCCTATAGACATGCGGTTTCAAAGCGATACAGATTTTACAGTTACGGCGATGCCATGTTGATTCACTAACGATGACGTTTTCGGGTGTCAGGTTTCAGGTCCCGGTACAGCCGCCCGGGCTCGAACCAGCGACTCGACGGTGATTCATAAACTACATGGCGGCTTTTTGAGATGTGGAATTCAAAATAACGCACCGAGCCAAGAATTTCAGAGCGAGGACGGGCCACATAACCACTTCCCACGGGCGATTTGAAACCCCTGTTTTCATGCCGGTGGGCACCCAAGGGTCGGTAAAGGCCGTATCTCCCGAGGACCTACAGGGAACCGGCACGCAGATTATCCTGGCCAACACCTACCATCTCTATCTCAGACCCGGGAAAGAGGTGGTCGAGGAACTGGGCGGCCTGCACCGGTTTATGAACTGGTCGGGGCCCATATTGACCGACAGTGGTGGGTTTCAGGTCTACAGCCTGGCGCGACTCAGGAAGATATCGGAAGAGGGGGTCACATTTCAGTCTCATGTGGATGGATCCACGCATTTTATCGGACCTGAAGAGGCCATAGATATCCAACGGGCGCTGGGAGCGGATATCATCATGGCCTTTGATGAATGTGTTTCCTATCCGGCTGAGCGTGAATATGTTTTCCAGTCGGTTCGGCGCACCAGTGAATGGGCGCGCAGATCCCTGGACCATAAAAGAGGCGAAAACCAGGCCATCTTCGGTATCGTTCAAGGAGGCATGTATTCGGATTTGAGAGAACAAAGCGCCCGGGAACTGGTGGACATGGGATTCGACGGATATGCGTTGGGGGGACTGTCCGTGGGAGAGGATCGCCCCACCAGGATGCGCGTCATCCGGGACGCCAC
>JARRPY010000456.1:0-4438 GCA_037382425.1 Deltaproteobacteria bacterium | reverse complement strand
CTGCCGGTCTATCTTTTTTACGGGCCCGACGAATTCAGGCAGGAAAAGGTCTTAAACCGAATTCGTGAGACGTATATTCCTGAAAGCGCGCGGGATTTCAATCTCAAGCTCTTCTACGGAGATGAAACAAGCCCGGCTGCGGTGATGGATTCCGCGAGATCTCTCCCTTTTCTGGCATCCAACCGCCTGGTGATTGGATCGGACTCAACATAGAGAAAGACGCCTGCGTCTTTTTACACGGGCTTGCGGGAAATCAGTTAAGGACCCTTTACGAAGAGTTGGAAAAGCTGTACCTCCGACACGGGAACAAGCCGGTGGGGGTAAGAGAAATCCAAGATTTGGCCATTTACAGTCGAAACTTCAGCATTTTCGAACTTATGGACGAAATCTCACGCAAAGAGCGCGCCAGATCTCTTGAGATACTGGAGAGATACCTGGAAGAGGAAGGAAAAGATTCGGCCTTTCAAATTATCGGCATGCTGAACAGGCAGATCCGCTTGATCTTTCAAACCCGGGCCATCGTGAAAGCGGGGGGACGGGCATCAGAGGTGACGAAGAAGCTTAAGATCCGACCGTTCCTCACGGAAAAGCTGATGACGCAGTCAAAAACCTGGGACTCGGGAGAGTTGGAGCGGGCCTTGGATCTGTTGTACAGAGCCGACGGACTCCTTAAGACAGGGTCGCAGGCCCGAATGGTTCTTGAAAACCTGTTGCTGTCGCTGATGGTTTACCCTTCAGAAGCGGTGAGTTGATTGACCCGTCGGGTTAACCGGGAAATCTTGCGAGCGGCCTGGTTCTTGTGAATAATCCCTTTGGATGCGCTTTTCTGAATAATTGAAACGGCTTTGACCAGGTCTTCCCTGGCCTTTTCTGGTGAACTGTCTGCCACCTCGGTCCTGACTGCCTTAATCGCCTTTTTGACGGTGGTCTTGTACCCTTTGTTCCGGACCCGCCGGACATCATTCTGCCGTGCCCGTTTGAGGGCTGATTTATGGTTGGCCAATACCGGACCTCCTTATATGAAAAAATGTATTCGAACATGGGAAAATTATCAAACCTAAACTATTTATTATATCTAAACTGAAAATTGTGTCAAGGATTTTTTGATTGGAACCACAGCGCGAATCACAGAGAGGCGCCGTAAGCAGGGCTGCAGGGGTGGTGGGATTTTTCACGTTCCTGAGCCGTATACTCGGGCTGGTACGAGATATGGTACTGGCCGCACTATTCGGTTCGGGAATGGCGGCGGACGCCTTTTTTGTGGCCTTCCGAATCCCCAACCTGCTCAGACGCCTCTTTGCAGAGGGCTCCCTGACCATCTCCTTCATTCCCATATTCACGGAGTATCTGAGCAGGAAGAGCAAGGAAGACGCCTTCGATTTGGCACGAATCGTTTTGACCCTGCTCTCCATTATATTGGCCCTGGTCACCGTAATGGGGGTTCTTCTGTCGCCTTGGATCGTGAGACTCCAGGCATTCGGATTCGGAGACACCGGCCTAAAATATGAATTGACCGTGTTGCTGACGCGGATCACCTTCCCCTACATCTTCTTCATTAGTATCGTTGCCTTCTTCATGGGCGTGCTCAATTCTCTGAAGCATTTCGCTGCACCGGCCGCCGCGCCCATTTTTCTCAATGTGGGCATTATCGCGGCGGGCTATCTCATATCTCCTCATTTGGGGGAACCCATCGTGGGCATCGCCATAGGGGTTCTTATCGGGGGATTTCTCCAGGTGATACTGCAGATCCCATGGGCTGTCAAACGGGGGTTGAAACTTATTCCCAAATGGCAGCCCGATCACCCCGCACTCAAGCGAATCGGCCTCCTTATGTTACCCGCCATATTCGGATCCGCCGTTTACCAACTCAATCAGTTCATCGGTACCCTGCTGGCCTCCTTCCTGACGGAAGGGAGCGTCTCCTGGCTCTATTATGCAGATCGACTGGTTCAGTTCCCGCTGGGGATCTTCGCCGACACCCTGGGTCTGGTCTTTTTTATCGCTTTGCCTTCCACGGTGGGGCTCATTCTCCTGGGCCGACCCATTATACAACTCCTTTTTGAAAGAGGGGCCTTCACCATCATTTCCACTTCCATGACCAATTACGCACTGTTGTGCTACGCCTTGGGACTGTGGGCCTTTTCGGCGAACCGGATCATCATCTCCGCTTTTTACGCGCTTCAGGATACAAAAACACCGGTCAAAGTGGCCGTCATCACCGTGATGATTAATCTCGGGCTGAGTCTACTGCTCATGGGACCATTCAAGCACGGGGGGTTGGCTCTTGCGTTGTCCCTGGCCTCATTGATTCAATTCTGTCTTCTCATGCTCCTTTTAAAACGCAAAATCGACCTGGGGGATATGCGGCCGGTATATCTATCCTGGCTCAAATCCACTCTCGCGGCAGCGGTTATGGGCGTAGGGCTGTTCGCCATGCATGCGATGTGGTTCCCGGTAGCGCGGGGGGTGGGTCTTCTCGGAATGATCATTGAGCTGTCCTTCCTCATCCTGACAGGAATGCTCTTGTATGGGTTCGCAGCTCGTCTGCTCAAATGCAATGAGTTGAATTCACTCATGGAAGCATTTCGGAGAAGGAGAGGGTCCCCTTTGAGAAAACGGAAATAGGCACTTTTCTCCTGTGAGCTCACTCTAAAACCGCCTTGATTTTTCCGGTGGTTCGGCGGCTACATTCCGTTATCCAGGTCTTTGCTGTTTGCCCGCAGGATGCTCATGTTGTAGTGAGAATCAAACGTTTTGATTATTTTCTGATTTTTGGAGGAGATTCAAAAGAATGACAAAGCCGTCACCATATTTTATGGAAAATGCGGAAGAGACGATTCGTCTTGAAATGAAGACCGATCCCGAAGTGGTCCGTAAGCAGGCAAGATGGTGCGGTGTCGGAACAAACATGAGGGTTCTGGATGCTGGGTGTGGCAGTGGCAAAACCACCTCGATTTTGCACGAAATGATAAAACCTGGCGGCAGCCTCTTGGGAGTGGACTATTCCTCAACACATATTATTTACGCGCGAAGGAAGTACGAGAAACCAGGTATTCACTTCGAACTTCGAGACCTCCGAGAATCCCTTCAGGACCTGGGTAAGTTTGATCTCATCTGGGTACGATTCGTTATCGAGTACAATCGGATTGAGGGATCCCGAATTGTCCGAAATCTGACTGAGTGCCTTAAACCGGGAGGGCATCTGTGTCTGCTGGATCTCGATCACAATTGTCTGAGTCACTATCAACTTCCAGAGAAAATTGAGTCTCTTTTTCACGAATTGACGATATATATGGAGCAGAAATTTAATTTTGATGCTTATGCTGGGAGGAAGCTCTACTCATATTTATACGAAATGGAATATGAGGAAATCAAGGCCGATGTAGCTGCACATCACCTGATCTATGGAGAATCCAAGGATGTCGATGTCTACAACTGGATCAAGAAGCTGGAAATTGTAACAGAAAAAGCCTCTGAATTATTTGAAGATTATCCGGGTGGACATTCTAAATTTTTCGATGACTTCCTTCAATTTTTTAAAGACCCAAAAAGATTTACTTATACTCCGATAATTCTATGCAAGGGAAGGAAGTCATACCATGGCTAAACTTGAAAAATCAACTGATCTAGGCTCGAGGTAGACACTTAGAATTGTTTAAATATTTCAAAGAATTGCTTCTCACTTTCCATGAAAGCATCCACCACGAGTGGGTCGAGATGCTTGCCTCTACTCTGGATGATAATTCCCTTAGCCTTTTCGTGAGGATACGCTTCCTTATAGACTCTCTTGTTGACCAGTGCATCATAGACATCGGCCAGTGCAACAATTCGGGCAGAAAGCGGGATTTCATGCCCTTTTAGGCCATCCGGATACCCAGTGCCATCAAAGCGTTCGTGGTGATGTAGGGCGACTTCTGCGCTCATCTTGAGGTAATGAGCGTTGGGGTACCTCAAGAGAGCCTCGTTCAAAGTCTCATAACCTATTCTGCAATGCTCTTTCATGACTGAGAACTCCTGATCATTATAAAGACCCGGTTTCAACAATATGGCATCAGGAATTCCGATCTTTCCGATATCGTGTAATGGGCTGGTTAGAAAAATATTCTCGATAAAGAGCGTATCGAGTTCTTTTGGGCAGTTCGGTGACTTGAAGAGAGTTTCTGCGAGCGCTTTTGAGTAATATCGGATGCGTTCCAGATGATTAGCGGTCTCCGGATCACGGGACTCAGCGAGCCGAGCCAGTGAAAAAATAACCAGATCTCGAGTTTCAAAGCCCAATATCCGTTCTCCTGCCCTGACCCTTACTGCCAGTTCTTCTTTGACAAATGGTTTTGAAATGAAATCATCGGCTCCCGCTTCCATTCCTATTACGATGTCATCCACAGCTTCCTTCGCGGTTACCATTATCACGAACGTATATTTGCCTCCTTGGAACTCA
>JARRPY010000455.1:0-4474 GCA_037382425.1 Deltaproteobacteria bacterium | reverse complement strand
GCGGCTCTTTAATTTTTCGCCATCATAAATCAGATAGTGCCCAGGGAGGAGCTTCCAGGTATTCTCAAATATGGTCAGCGGGCTAGGAATATATTGATAGTGGAGCAAAAGGGGAACGGCTTCAGGGGCCACATGTCTTCTAAAGCCATCAAACGCCATCAGTGTCTTGAGTTCGGAAGCGAAGAGGAATATCCCTCCGGCGAAATGGTAATAAAGCGGTTTAATTCCGATGCGGTCCCTGGCTAAGAAAATCGTTTCGGCCCGCCTGTCCCAGAGGGCAAAGGCGAACATTCCCAAGAACCGTTTGAGGCAGTCGATTCCCCACTCTAAGTAGGCATTCAAAATGACTTCGGTATCGGTTTTTGTTCTGAATCGATGACCCTTAATCACCAAGATCTGGCGGATCTCCTGAAAGTTATAGATCTCACCATTGTAGACAATATAGACGCTCTCATCTTCTGTGGACATGGGCTGACGCCCTGCATCAGAGAGATCGATGACTGCCAAGCGCCGGTGGCCCAGCCCCACCCCGTTCTTTTGATCCAGAAAAAAACCCGTATCATCCGGACCGCGATGCTGAAGACTAAATATGGCCTCTGGTAATGAGGCCCGCAAGCGATCGAAATTTTCTTCGGATTTAAACCCTACGATTCCGCACATGCCGCCCATACCCCTTTCCATCGCTGGATCTCCCCAAGCGCCACGGGGAGCGCGCGCCTGCGCAGAATGTTGTAGTTTAAGCCGGTTGATATGGCCAATATCTCGACCGGCGCCTTCATCACGTTTTCGGGGACTCCCAAGGCAAGCACGGCATTATGGTCCCGCAGGGCCCTCATCAGCAGGGCCCTTAAAAAATACAAGCGACTTTTTAAAATGTCCTTAAGTGACAAACGGTCTTTTCGGTAACCCAAAAGGATCTGGTTCAGGGATTCGAAGCGGCTGCGCCGGTACACACGGAGCAGGAGTTCCTGATCCTGGGATTTGCGCATGCCCGGTGAATAAGGATTCTTTTGAAACCAGTCTCTTCTTCCCATCCATGTGGGATGGGGAAATTGGAATCCAGACCAGGGCCGTTGGCAGATGGCCGCATGGGTTTGAAAGAAAGGGTATGTCCCCACAGGATGACCCTTCCCGCTGAAAATAATGATCCGGCTGGCCGTCAGATCCACGTCAGGATGTGTTTCCATGAAACCTAATTGAACCGCGAGCCGCTCGGGATAGGCCACGTCACCCCCGTCCATCCGTGCGACATATTTACCCCGGCTCAAATGTATGGCCTGATTCAACCGAAAGGCGATGCCCTTGTTCAAACCGTCGGCCATGAAGTGGATTCGTTCATCCCGAAAGGACCTGACCAACTCTGGGGTTTGATCGGTGGAACCATCATCCAACAAAATCAGTTCCCAGTTTTCATAGGTCTGATGCAGCAGAGACCGGATAGAAGGCGCAAGGGTTTCACCGCAATTGAAAACCGACATGGCGATGCTCACCAGCGAGCCCACAGGCTATTGCTCCGGGAACATGCGCCCGGGAAGCCCCGAGGCGGTAAATGTCTTCTCGCCAAGGAAACGCCAACTCACTTCAAAGACCAGCCTGCGCGCCGCTCGAGGGCCACGGGTCCTTCCCCATATGAGGTTAGAAATCCCCACCAGGAGCAAACGCAAGAGCTTGAGTATCCTGGTCATTTGATGGGCGGACAGGGCCGTATCAAATGTGAACACCCATGTGTTTTTCTCAGAAAACCATGAGGGACGCTTCATTTCGAAGGCAAAAGCAAGGAGTTCCTCCATTCGGGTTTCATAGGTATGGTCTCTGGCACTCCGTTCATAGCCCTTAATGGCAATCCTGTCTCGTTTTTCCGGGTTATTTAGATAGTGACGAATCTTACGGGCCAGTTCGCTGGTTTTCTTAAACGTTTCAATCTCCCTCCCTGGGATATAATATTTTTCAATTCCCGAAACATATTCCGTAAGCAAAAATCCGCCCGGAATGCGCTGAGACGGAACCGGTCCGCCCGGCCACCCATAGCCGAAACAGGTCACCTGTAGCCCCAAACGACTCAGCGCTTCGATGCGTCGCTTCCGGTTTCCGTGGGCTTCTCCCACAAACGTTACCGTATGGGAGCATTCGGCAGCAGGCAAAGGCCTCCGCATGGAAACCGAATTCGTACCCCACTGGGTCAACAGCACATGTCGGATGCCATCTTTTCGGTACTTGGGAAGCGACGCTTCGTCGGTAGTGGTCATCACATGGTAGAATCGGCCGATGAATCGAGAGACCTCCCGGTATTTCCATGAATCATCCGTTGTCCAGCAAATGGTTATGGTATGATCCATGCGGCTGATCAACTCGAGCGTTTCAGCCCATATTTCATAATTTAACTGCACCGCCAACATCACATGGGGTTGTTCACGGTGGACAGCAGAGAGAAGGGCTTGGTTCAACTGGCCGTAATTCTCATACAAGGTCCGGTCCCAGGAATCAAAATGGACCACCTCATGCCCCAGATTCCTGAGTGCGGGCAAAAAAGCGACATACTCGGTTCCGAGACCCCGAGACGGGTCACCATACTGGTGCTTTCCAAATACGCACAAAATCTTCATTGACTAACCATCAATTCGAACGGATCATACATTGGAGCCCATAGATAGCAGCCTTTATTCGCTTATCGTCCGTGGGGAAATTTTGCCAAGACATCGCCAAACAGGCCATCATTTTCATGCCGCGAAAGGATGTCCACCATGTGCGTTGCGTCGGTCCACACCGGCAATTTCAGTTTCATGGTTTCACCAACGGTGTAATTGAACCGCGCATCACCCAGGCGGGAAAGCCGCTCAATACAACCATAGGTCGCATCCATAAATTCAGGGGTAAACTCAAAGGAAAGGGCCCTCGCCGGAATTGACATTCCTTTTATGGCCTCATATTCATACCCTTCGATGTCGATCTTTATAAAGGCGGGTCGTCCGTTTTCCTGGATCAGGGCATCAATGGTGGTCACTTCGACCCTCTGCCTTTTGGGCCAATCGAATTGGGAAAACCTCCCACTCTGCTGCACCCGTTCTACCCACGTGGCTGATAGCGAGGAGATGGTGTGTTCCCCGCTGATCATCATCTCACCCACATCCTCTCTTTCTCCCACAGCCTTATGGACAAAAACCACCCGGCGGTTTTCGCCAAATTGTTTTTTGAGAAACGCCATACAGTGGTTTTGAGGCTCAACCACCACTATCCTGGCACCTAGCTTTAGGAATATCTTGGTCCTATTCCCCATGTTTGCGCCGATATCAAAACAAAGATCGCCGGGCTTTATGAATTGTCCATAGAAGATAGCCATTTCTTCATCCTGTTGAGTCCATCTACCCATTGACCATTTGATCATTGCCGTTCTTACGGCACGATGCAAAAATGAGTATCTAAACGTCTTCTTGAGCGCATTCACTGATTGGCTAATCATGGGCAATTTACAACATTGATCATGGTTATAGTGAAGCTCTCTATCTGTTGATCGGTTTTTTGAAATGGAAGAGGCCTAATGCATGGACCGTTTCCGCCGCCTGTTGAACCGAATCGAAATCCTTCAGCTTTCCCTTTTCATCCACAAGAGAAAATTCCAACAGATCGAGACGCCCTAAGACATTAATGATATCTGAGAACCTGAAGACATAGCCGGCATTAAAATAAATACTCTGCTGACCCACCGGTATGGAAAGGAAGCACTGGCCTCCGCGGGCCATAACCCGTTGAATTTCTCTCAATGCCTTCCAGCAACCATTGGTGTTTACCGGATCCCCATATCTGCCCAGACCCACATGTTCGATGACATGCAGGCAACTGAGAGACAAAATGCTTTCGTCCCGAAAAGGGAGGTCCACGAGGCTCCCAGATACCCTTTTCAGAGACGGTAATTCCACTAATGGTGGATTAAACTCCATCTGTATAACGGGGAGATGAGCAGACAACTGAGCCACAAAAGGGATATGAGAAGATATGTCCAGATGGAAACCGCTGGAAACCGATTTAATGATCCTCTGGGTCGCCCAGTAGGCTTGGTAGACGTATTGCGCGTCGAACACGGGCCTCTTTCTTTCAAATAATACGGGAAGCAACCTGAGGGGATAATCACCTGTGTATCGGCGGCGAAACGAATGCCAGTCCCTAACATAACGAGCCAATTCCGCTGGTGAAGAAGAAAGTTTGCGAGGATCCACCATTTCCTTGAAGTTCTTCAGCCATACGGAAAAAAATTGCCTCATCCCCTCTGTCCCCCCACACCTTTTCTGGCCGTAACCCAATACCCGATACAGAGGGAATTGACTTCTTTTTCACTGGGAGACCGTTGTTTCAAATAATGGTAGAAGAACGCGGGCATAAGCATCAGCCACGCCGGAAGCCATCCGTACCGAATGCACCGAGCGGTCTCCACCATGAGCCAGGCATGGTAGCTCCCCACCGGTTCAATATGGGCCTCTGG
>JARRPY010000454.1:0-2537 GCA_037382425.1 Deltaproteobacteria bacterium | reverse complement strand
GCGATTGATTGACATCCGGATGAGAACATTTTATGATCTATTTTTAGTATGCACTCCGTGATGAATAAGCTCCTGGCCGGTGAACCGGTTGATTGGATGCAGCCCGGATGAAGATGACAGACATACTTTTTATCGGACCCGCTTCAATATGGGAAAAGCCCATAAGAGAGATCCTTAAAGAGGATTGGCAGGCCCGCCATTGCACGCTTGACCAAGAGATTTCCACGCATCTCAGCAAAGAAAACTACCAGATCATTCTACTCCATCTTTCTTCCTTTAAAAGCGAGGACAGCTTAAAACCTTTGCGACAGATCAAGGGGACCACTCCTGCGACACCCGTTATTATCCTCAGCGACGTCGAAGAATCAAATGTCATCGTAGAGATGGTCCGAGAAGGGGCGTTTGATTTCATTACCAAGCCTTTTACCAAGGAAAAAATCAGCCTGGCAATCAACCGCGCATTGGAAACCAGGCGTCTCAAAAATGAAATTGATTACTTAAGACGTGAGCAGGACATTGTTTACGATTTCGATACCATTATCGCCGACAGCCCCGCCATGAAAAAAACCATCTCCACTCTTAGAAAGTTCGCCCGCACCGATTCAACGATTCTACTTACCGGCGAAACAGGCACCGGCAAGAGCTTCTTGTCGGGGGCCGTGCATTTCAACAGCCACAGACGAAAAAGGGGGTTCATTAAGATCAATTGTGCAAACATCCCGGATACCCTGCTCGAAAGCGAGTTGTTCGGCCACGAAAAGGGCGCATTTACCGGTGCCAATAAAACGCGTGTGGGGAGACTGGAACAAGGCGAGGGGGGAACCGTATTCCTGGATGAGATCGGCGAAATGAGTCAAAACCTTCAGGCCAAATTACTGAGGGTCCTGGAAGATAAATCATTCGAACGGGTGGGTGGCAATAAGACCATTCATTCGGATGTACGGATTATTTGTGCCACCAACAGAGATCCGGAGCATCAAGTTCAACAAAGGGAGTTGCGGGAGGATCTTTACTACCGGATCAATGTATTGCGGGTACATCTCCCCCCTTTGAGAGAACGGCCTGACTGTATCGAGCCCTTAGCCCGTTTAATGATGGAAAAGACCTGCCGCAGTCTGAAAAGAAAGATCAATGGTTTCTCTGCCCAGGCACTCGAGGCACTTCAGAGTTACAATTGGCCCGGAAACATCCGCCAGCTTGCCAACGTCATTGAGCGTGCGGTGATTCTGGAAGAATCTTCCTCAATTCAGGCACAGCACCTTAACCTGCCGGAACCGCCAATTGTCAAAACTGAAAATCTCGCTTCACCGACGCCGCCCCCCCAGACCATTCGGGAACAGGAAAGGGAAATCATCGTCAGAGCCCTGGAAGACAACCTCTGGGTGCAGAAGGAGGCCGCCAGAGCATTGGGCATCACCCCCCGAGCATTGAATTATAAGATCAAAAAATTCGGCATCAGTCATCCCCGGTGGCGAAAGAATAAATGAACCCCATCTGATACGGTAATGCCGAACGAGTGAGGAGGGGGAACAATGCAACCCCTTGGAGCGTATTTGAAGGAACAAAGAGTGGCCAAAAAGGTCAGCTTGAAGGAAGTTGCCCATTCGACGAATGTTACAGAACGTTATCTTGATTCCATTGAAAAGGGGGAATTTGATAAAGTTCCCGAAGGGCCATATCTCAAAGGATATATTTCTTCATATGCCTCAGCCATTGGGCTGGACGTTCATGACACCCTCGAGCGATTACAGACCTGCTGCCGGGAAGGAAATGAATCAGACCACATACAACAGGAGATACCTGAGGACAAAATTGAACATAAGCCTTTAAATTTATTATTAAATAATGGCAAATGGCTTCTTCTGTGTACCATCATTCTAGGACTGCTAACCCTCGGAACGTATTATTTTTTCTCCCATGACCAAGAAAGCCCGGTTGCCATTGCCAATCTTCACAAACCGGAGGACAAGACACGGCCAGAGACGCCTACAGCAAATTTGGAGAAAAACGTCCCCCCGCTAAATGTCGTTGAATCTACCGGGGTATCAAACGAGCAGGGGAATTCCCAAGAGGATCGGGCCTTGAACCAAGCGCCCCACCGCCATAGCACACTTTCCCGATCGAAGAATCACAGCCCTGAGGAAATCGAGCAGGAAAAGCGACTGTATGCCAAAAGTGAAAAGTCATCAGGGGCGATGAGACCCCTTCCAGCGGTTGCGGACGAACCAAAAGGAGAAGATGGATCCGCTCATAGCAAGCATATGCAGGTTTTAAAGGCGGCTGTTTGTACGGAAGTGAAACATAGAAATCCCTCTGGAAGAGACGATTCGCTTCAGTGGTCAACAGATAGGGTTTACATATGGAATCTGGTAAAATGTGAGGGCACCGATTCTTTAATCAGACACATTTACTATTTTAAAGGGCAAAAGGTAAGCGACATCACCCTCCATATCACGCCCCCCCTTTGGAGAACCTGGAGCTACAAGTCACTTGCAGATAAGCACTTTATTGGCCCCTGGAGAGTAGACATAACCTCT
>JARRPY010000453.1:0-2547 GCA_037382425.1 Deltaproteobacteria bacterium | reverse complement strand
CCTCCCCAGCCCATTGAAGATCTCTTAAAAAGGTCTCCGGATCCCCGATAAAATGATCCGCAGGAAGAAAGGCCATCGGTTCCCGGCAGCCCAGATACCTGGCGTAAATGGCGCCCAATCCCATGCACGGGGCCGTATTTCGTCCCACCGGCTCGGCCAGCATATGGACATCACGTCCGTCAATACAGGCCGTCGCCTCTTGGATGTGTCCTTTCCCCAGGACGAGAATAATATCTTTATCCCTAACGAGGGGATTCAGCCGGTCGCATGTCTCCACCACCATGGGCCCTTTGCCGGTGATGTTCAAGAACTGCTTGGGTTTCTGCCCACGACTCATGGGCCAGAACCGGGTCCCGGATCCACCGCACATAACGACTGCGTACATCACGACCTCATGGATTTAAAATTTTCGTCAACCGCCAAACAACATGCTGAGACCTTTGAAAAATGCTCAATTTTCTTGGCCCCGCATACATACAGGGCCAAGACCCCAATCTTTCAGATTGGGTCCCCAGTTTGTTCAAGGTCAAGAAGGGCGAAAATTTCAACCACAGGAATATATCGAATATTTCGAGGATTGAAATTTGAGTCTGACGTAGCGATTTAGCAAAAGCGGGTGTTTTTCAGAGGTCTCACGCCCTAAGACCGATAATCTGCATTAATCGACACATAATCGTGGGTCAAATCGCACGTCAGTATGTGATCGTGATGCGCGCCCTCATGGAGATCGATGGTCACGGCAAATTCGGGTCCTTCCATAATCTCCGCGGCCCGCTTCTCCGCTTCAACCCCCACGCCCTGACCCCCTGAGACAATTTGAACCTCGTCGATCCAAATATCCACCTTTGACTCGATCATCTCGATGTCGGCCCGCCCGAGTGCGGCCATGATTCTCCCCCAGTTGGGATCCTGTCCATAGAGCGCCGTCTTGACCAGGCTTGAATTGGCTACCGTCCGGGCGCCCTGGGAAGCGTCCTGCGGGCTTTGAGCATTTTTGACACGGATCTCCACCAACTTGGTGGCACCTTCTCCGTCTTTTACAATCATCCGGGCCAAATCTCCCGTGACATGGGTCAGCCCCCCACGGAATTCTTCGGCGTCCTGCGACGTCAGGGGATCATTCCCCGCACCCCCATTGGCCATCATTACCACCATGTCGTTGGTGCTGGTATCCCCATCCACGGTGATCCGGTTGAAAGTCTGCTCCACGCATTCCTTCAACACCCTATCGAGCTGAGCGGCGTCGATCATGACGTCACTCAGGATAAAACAGAGCATGGTGGCCATATGGGGCATAATCATCCCGGCCCCCTTGGCCAGGCCTAAAATCCGATACGGGACCCCTCCGGCGTGGCCGTCAAAGACGCTCATCTTGGGAAAGGAGTCGGTGGTCATAATGGCCCGGGCCGCCTCGGGGATTCCTTTTTTGGAGATGGCACGAGCGAGATCAGGGATCGCCGCTGAAATCGCTTCCATATTCAGCCGCGCGCCGATCACCCCGGTGGAAGCCACCAGCACCTCCGCTTTGTCCACTTTAAGCATCCGCGCCGTCTCCGATGCGGTTTTTGCGGCATCATTCAATCCCCTGGAACCCGTACAGGCATTGGCGTTTCCGGCATTGGCCACAACGGCCCTGGCCCGGCCCCTCGCGATGTGTTTCATAGAGAGGAGGACCGGAGCGGCCTTGACCCGGTTGGTGGTAAACGCCCCTGCGGCCACGGCCGGCCGTTCCGAAAAGATCAGGGCGAGATCCGCACCGTTCCCCTTCTTGAGCCCCGCGTTGACCGCCCCGGCCTTGAAGCCATTCACGATGTAGTGTTGCTCGTTCATCACATGCATTCCGTTATCTGTCGAATGTTCATTCCTGCCAGCCCATCGTTGATACGCTACCTAATTCGCCCCGCAACATTTTTTATATTTCTTCCCGCTTCCGCAGGGGCACGGATCATTTCGACCCACCTTTTTGGATTTGCGCTTCACCGGGGCCTTTTTTTCCGCCTCCTCCCCGTGGCTTAGATTTAACTGACGTTTCTTTCTCCTGGGGACGTCCTCGGGCTGATCCATTACCAGACGCATTCTGAAAATGGTAGTGAGGGTCTCTTCCCGGATCTGATCCATGAGTTCTCCGAAGAGAGAGAACCCTTCTTTTTGGTATTCCTTGAGCGGATCCATCTGTCCGTATCCCCTGAGCCCGATCCCTTCCTTCATGTGCTCCATGGCCTGGAGATGATTAACCCATTTGTCATCGATGATCTGGAGGATAATAAACCGCTCCAGGCCCCCCAGGTCCTCCTTGCCGAAGAGTTTTTCTTTTTCCGCATAGACGGCCAGGGTCTGGTCCATGACAAGGTCCCTCACCTCGTCCGCCTTCAGGGCATCAAACGCCTCTTCTTCCATGTCATCGGGCCCTATCTTGAGCCTGAACCCAAACAGCCTGGCCACACTCTCCTTGAGGCCCTGAATGTTCCAGTCCTCCGGATATTCCTTGGGATCGACACACTGAGCCACCAGGTCTTCCACTTTCTCCTCGATCATCCCCTGGACGAT
>JARRPY010000452.1:0-2548 GCA_037382425.1 Deltaproteobacteria bacterium | reverse complement strand
TGGTATGGTTCAATAAAATCAAGCATTTGGGTGCCAGTATCATGCACGCATCTTTCACTCCTTCCCACGGAAATTAAACATCTGACAAATCAACATGTTGTGGTAGGGCCAAGATAGCTTCTCAGTCGACAGATTTGGCCAAATCGGGGGCTTTTAGGGCTATTCACTCGATGTTTTGGGCGATGATTTTTCAAATGGGCAGAACAAAGGAAAGCAGATCCGAGATGTCAGACTTGGAATCAATATCTCAAACCTCGTCCAGTTGATCCACATTGAAGATATCAAAACTCTTTTAACATGCGTAGGCTTTCTGCTTTTATCAAGGTATTCCCATTTTGAACGATGCTGTAGGACGATTCAGACCAAGTATTATGGTGAGGAATAAGAAATCGGTTGTCTGCAGACACCCGTTTCCAGGATTTTCTACATCCCGTGCTAAAATTTTTCTTGACATTAATATATCGTTGCGATATATAGCGTATTAGAAAATATGTGGAGGGGTTCAATTATGGATATTAAAACCATGGTCTTGGGTTTTCTCATGCGAGGCAGCATGACCGGTTATGAGTTAAAGAAGAGATTCTCTCTCTCATTCTCCTTTTTTTCAGCCCTCAGTTACGGTTCCATCTATCCGGCCCTTAAAAAGCTGGAACAGGAAGGCTTGATCACCTTGAAAGTAGAAGTTCAGGACGGATCACCCAATCGCAAGGTGTACACGATAACGGATTCAGGCAGGAAGGTTTTCCTGGAGAATCTCCGCACACCTTTTACACTGGAGCGGCAGAAAAGCGCCTTCCTTGCCCGGCTTTTCTTCTTTGCCCACCTGACTCGGGAAGAGCGCCTGACAACGTCAAACCGATATCTGGAATCGATCAGGGAAATGCAGGAGACTCTCGAGGCGTTGGAACCTGAAATCAGAGACCGTGCGGATGAATTTCAATATCTTTCTTACACATTCGGGATTCGGTTTTTTGACGATCTTGCCCGGAATGTAAAGGAGGTTGTTCAGGAACTGGAGGGGAAATATCCTGAAGACAAGATCCCGTCACCCAAAAAAGGAACAATTGGGAAAGGGAAAGAAGGTGCTCCATGAAAAAGTTAGGGAAAACCAGGCGAATACTCCTTTATGCCGGTCCGTTCCCCGCGCTGGCCTTTTTTAAGATATGGGCCGCCTCCAGCGCTGGGGCAGGCTCGGATTCTGGGAGTCTAACGGTTGTTGCGTTTTTTATGCTGGTTTTTTGCGCAATCGTAATTGTTGTAGCCAAACGATGGGACAAACCCTCCTATTTTGACTGGACGATTGGCGGCTATTTTGCCCTGATCTGGCTGTCATTGCTCATCTGGCCGGATTTTGCCGGCAGGGTTTTGTCCAGGTATTCAGTGACCGGTATTTACGGGTGTCTATTTGCGGCAGCCTTCTTTCCACCCGTTTTAGGCATGGAACCCTTCACCTGTCACTACGCGAAGAAATATGCCCCGGAAGCGGTTTGGAACAATCCTGCTTTTTTGCGTATCAACCGGATCATGACGTACACCTGGGCCGGAATTTTTGCTTTTTCTGCCCTTTTGAGTCTTTATCCATCAGTGATAACCCGAGCCGTTGTTCCTATTGGAATCATCCTATGTGTCGGTCTGCCCTTCAATCTTCGGTTTCCCGACTTCTATTTGGAGCGCTTAGGGCTTCCGTCTCTAAAGGAACAGAAAGAGACTGCTCCAGAGGAAAACGCAGCCGGGAGAACCCCCTCCCTGCCTGAACATCTTCCTGAGAGCGCCTGGCAAGCGATATCCTCTATGCCGGATGTGTTCAGGCAGGGGGCCGCCAGGGGCCTCGAGGCCGTCATTGGCTTTGATGTTTCGGGTCCAGAAAACTTCAAGGCTTATCTGCATATCCAGGGTGGCACGTGTGTTTTGGAAGACCGTCCATCAGGTCAGCCGGACCTGATGATCCATACACCTTCAGAGGTTTGGCTGGCGATTGCGCGAAGAGAGTTGAGCGGGCAGCAAGCCTTTCTGTCCGGCGCGTACACGGCGGATGGCAACCTGGGGCTTCTCATGAAGATGAAAGACCTATTTGCCGGAGAGGCCCTTTCATCAAAGGCGGGAAATTCCATTGCAAAAGAAGCGATGCCGAGTATTTCGGAAAAGTCAGACGATGCTGAAAGAACATTTTTAACACCAAATCAAGAAAGAAAGGAAAATACCATGAAAGTACTTGCCCTTAATTCAAGTGCACGATCAAAAGGCGAGAGTAAGACAGATTTTATGCTTAATCACCTTGTTGATGGAATGAGAGAGGCAGGAGCCGATGTCGAGATTGTCAATCTACGAGAAAAGAATATAAAAAATTGTGTAGGATGTTTTAAATGTATGACTAAAACTCCGGGGAAATGTGTACTCAAAGATGACATGACGCTAGATCTATTCCCTAAATGGCTGGAATCCGATCTGGTTATTTACGCCACACCGCTGTTCCATCACACTGTCAATGCGACCATGAAAACCTTCATAGAGAGAACCTGGCCTATTTGTGAACCCTTCCTTCTGGAAG
>JARRPY010000451.1:0-2558 GCA_037382425.1 Deltaproteobacteria bacterium | reverse complement strand
CAGAAAAAGGGACGTGAACGATCCGGGGCCGTGGTCATTGGTCCGGCCGGAGAGCGGCGCGTTCGATTCAGTGTCGTGGAGAATGACAAATGGCGGAGCGCAGGGAGAACCGGCATGGGGGCGGTGATGGGGGCCAAGAACCTCAAGGGCATCGTCTTCCACGGGACCCGCACGCGGACTCCTGCCCACCCGGACAATCTGGCACGGTTCGTCCAAGAGACTAAGGAGCGGAGGAAGGACGACAAGGGGGTCCACGCCTATAAGACGCTGGGGACGCCCATGATGGTGGATGTGATGAACAAGGCCGGGGCTTTTCCCACTCAATACTGGTCCAAAGGACAATTCGACAAACGGGAGAGCATCAACGCGGCGGCCATGCAGGAAAAATGCACGGTTCGCCCACACGCCTGTCTCAGGTGTATGATGGCATGTGGCAAACTCTCCACGGTGAAGTCGGGCCCCCATGCCGGCTTGACCATTGAGGGCCCTGAATACGAAACGCTTTACGCGTTCGGGGGACTCTGCATGATCGATGAAATAGAGGAGATTGCCTATCTCAATGATCTCTGCGATCGTCTCGGCATGGACACCATTACGGCCGGAAATCTATGCGCCTTCGCCATAGAGGCGGCGAGGAGAGGGAAGATAAAGGACAAGCTCGAATACGGAGATGCAAAACAGGTGGCCAACCTCCTTCAACGGATTGCTGCGCGCGAAGGGGTTGGTGATATCCTGGCCGAGGGAATCGTCCCGGCGAGCAAGGCGTTCGGTTTGGAGGATCTGGCCATCCATGTCAAGGGAATGGAACCGGCCGGATACGATCCCCGGGCCCTCAAAGGGGTGGGTCTCGGGTATGCGGTTTCGGACCGGGGGGCTTGCCATTTGAGGGCCACGTTTTACAAACCCGAACTGGCAGGCATCAGCCCACCGAATCAGATGGAGGGAAAGGTCGAAGTGTTTCTGGACTTTGAAGATCGACTGAATATCTTCGACACCCTGATTCTCTGCCGTTTTTACAGGGATTTGTATCCATGGGATCAACTTCAGGAGATTATCGCGGTCACCACCGGGTTGGAGTTGAATGAAGCGGAATTGCGACGTTTGTCCGCACATGTGATGGATGACACGCGGCGGTTCAATATCCAGGAAGGCCTTACCTTAAATGATGATACGCTGCCCAAACGCCTTTTTAAAGAACCCTTGGAATCGGGAGAGGGCATAACCGAGGCCCAACTCGTCAGGATGCGATCGGACTACTACCGTCTCAGGGGATGGAGCCGGGAAGGGATACCCCCCGAAAGAGACGGTGTCTAATCTTCGGAGTGCTTCCCCGTCATGCGTTCAATACATATCTCGATGATCGCCAGACGATCCACCAACTTGTCCGGGTAGGTCCCGGACTGCCCTGAATAGTGGTTTACAATGACATCGAGCGCACGCCTTTTTTCCACCGGATCCTCGATAAAAGCGGCTTTACCGTATCCGATCACACTGCGGTATTGCATGTTCCACTTGCAGGGATTCTCGGAGGAGAGGACGTCGAGATCCACATCCATTTGAAAGCAGACCCGTGGGTTTTTCCTCAGGATGTCGATTTTTTTGCCTGTTTTTCCGGTATGAAAATAAAGACGGTTGTCTTGGTATCCGAAGTTGAGGGGGACAAGATAGGGGCGGTCTTCATATGAAAGGGCCAGTCGGCAGACTCGGGCCCGGTTGATGATGGATTCGAGCTCTTTTGGGTCTTTGATTTCCCTGTCCGCTTTGTTCATATGATAATCCCTTTTCAGTTTTAAATGCGCTTATGGAGGAGCGGATAGATCCTAATCGATCCAGTTATCGATTTTCAGGCCGGGGATTTGCTTGAAATGTTTCGTATTTCCGGTGATCAGTGTAAACCGATGTTGAATGGTAATGCCTGCGATTCTCAAATCCGGTTCGCTACACCCAATACCCTCTTTTTCCATTTCAGCTTTCAAATGGCCGAAGATCCGGCCGCTTTCTGCATCAAATGGAAGAATGTTGACATGAGGAAATACACGCTCGCTGAATGCCTTCAGGATTTGGGCCTCTCTCCGGCTTCGATGTGCGCCGTAATAGATTTCGCCGATATTGATAGCGGAGGTAAACTGGACTGCACGGGGAAGATGCTGAAGTTTTCGGATGAGCAACGAAGAGGGCCGACGCTTGACAATGTTACTGAGCGTATCCGTATCGAAGAGATACATCAGAGGTCGACCTTCCGATCCGTATCATGCTCCCTGCTATGGTAAACGGTCTCTACGAGTTCATCCACCTCTGTATCAAACCGTTTCAATGCACCCTTTGCCCGGATCAACCCCTCTTGATCCTCGCCAGGGGTTTTCGTAATCGGGAGTACGATGGCCACGGCTTTCCCTTTACGCGTTATGGTAAATCGCTCCTTTCCGAAATGGACCCGGCTGATCAATTCGGAAAACTTTGCTTTAGCCTCTGTTAGGGTATAGGTCTTTTCCATGGTTTTCTCGCTTAGGTATATGGTCTATTAGACTATATAGCTGGTGGGGTGGTCTTGTCAATGA
>JARRPY010000450.1:0-4130 GCA_037382425.1 Deltaproteobacteria bacterium | reverse complement strand
AGATTACATCTTAACCACAGTTTAACTTCTTGGAGAAGCTAATGTACGACTCTTTTAGTACAGCGGGGCGGCTTTTTCAAGCTGATTCGTGACCACTCTGTCGGCATATTCGATATGGGAATGCCTTACATGGACCGGATTTTTCCGGGGTTTTTAGGGATCGAGGTGTGGTTTTTTTAACACAGCTTATGGGACGCTTCTGGGTTCCGTCAGAAAAAAACATAACATGAGGTTTAAATTATCTTTGTCATATCAGTAAGATATATGTTAAGTATCTATTGTGGATTCGGTCTCATGAGCTTCGGTATATAATTTGCATGACCTCTAAAAACAATGATGACAGGCTCACAAAGTAGCGACGATTCCCACGGTAAGGATGTTGAGGAGAACCAATTGGATTATAGACAAAGGACGCTGAATAAGGAGACCGGCTGTACGGGTATAGGCCTTCACACCGGTGAAAAAATTAGAATTACCATAAAACCGGCGCCGTGTGATACCGGCATTCGGTTTGTGAGGACCGATCTGCCCGAAAGTCCAATGGTTGAAGCACGGTTTGACAACGTTTTTGATACAACGCTGGCGACGACCATCGGATTAAATGGATGCAAGGTTTCTACCATAGAACACCTGATGGCGGCCTTTTACGGTTTGGGGATAGATAATGCGGTGGTCGCGTTGGATGGTCCGGAAGTGCCCATCATGGACGGCAGTTCGGCGCCGTTCGTGCTTCTCATAAAAAGCGGCGGGATCAGGGAGCAAAAGGAACTCAAGAAATTCATGGTGGTAAAGAAGCCTTTCACGGTGGATGATGGAAACCGCTCCATCTCCGTATACCCGTCCAAGGAACTCCGTATCAATTATATGATCGATTTTCAACATCCCTTGCTCCGGAATCAGACGTTTGAACTTTCGTTCTCGGGAGGTCAGTTTGTCCAAGAGATCAGCCGAGCCAGGACGTTTGGATTTTTGAAAGATGTTCAGACGCTCAAAGACAATGGCCTGGCCAAGGGCGGATCTCTGGATAATGCCGTTGTCATTGATGATTTCAGAATTCTAAATGAAGATGGTCTGAGGTATGAGGATGAATTTGTAAGGCATAAGATCCTCGATTTTTTAGGCGACCTTTCACTCGTACAATTACCGGTCATCGGTCATTTTGTGGTTAAGAAATCAGGACATTTTCTCAACCAACAGATGCTGTCCAAACTGATGTGTTCAAAGAAATATTGGAAGGTGTTTTCATTCAAAACCCCTGAGGAATGCAAGAAGAATGCTGTGCTTATCCCCGCCTTCGGGTTCCCGGAGGCGGTAGCTGCCTGAACCTCATCTGTAACCTCCTTTCCGAAAAGGCTCCCTTTCCGCATGGCGCGGGAGGGAGCTTTTTTGTTGCCTAATTCGAGTCTACCCCTTTTCTGACAAAAAGCGCATTATCCGGGAGGGTATAACACTTGCAATTTGTTCTATGCTCCCTTATGATTCGCCATGATTTAAAATAGGTCTCATTCCCTTTAACGAACGTGGAATTTATTCACTGATGCATGGGTTAGAGGGGGTGTAAAACGAATTCCGATGCTCAAAAGCCCTCTTTTGGGGGAACCCTATATGCGGTTGAATTACCCTGTCCTCAGAGTACTTTGGTTCTGTTTCTTAGTATTCTTTTTTACTTTTTCGCCTCTCACCGGTGAAACACGGGCCGAGGAGGCGCGATTGACCGATATCGTTGTCACCAATGATCAGGATTATCTCCTCCTGTACTTCAGTGTAACGGACTGTTTTACAGAGGATATGAAAAAGGCCATCGAAAACGGCGTCAATACCACGTTTACATTTTTCGTGAAGCTTGAGGCGGTGAGGAATTGGTGGTGGGATCGAAATATAGCCGATTTGAAAATCCATCATGAGATCAAATACGACAATCTAAAAAAGGTGTACACGGTCAAGCTGTCCCCCAGGGAGGACAAAGAAGAGGTATCGGTAAAGGACTTTGAGGAAGCCAAGCGTTTGATGTCGGAGATTATCGGGCTGAAAGTCACCGAGCTGAAGAATCTCAAACGGGGAGAGCGTTATCAGATCAGCATGATGGCCGAACTTGATAAGATCAAGTTGCCTTTCTACTTCCATTACGTCTTCTTTTTTCTCTCCTTGTGGGACTTTGAAACAGACTGGTATACGGTGGATTTCAGATATTAAGGACCACAACCGCGCCTTAAGAAGCGGGACGGTGATCTCAATAGCCCTTTTTGTGGCGTAAACTGCCCAACCCTGATGAACCCCGCCGCCAAGGGCCTTCTTCCCGAAAAAGAACAGAACTTCCCGGAAATGAAAGAATACAAGCAGGCAGAAAAAAACGATCTGAAGCGACGACGGAGAGAGAGATATCTCATCATATTCCTCGGGATATTGATTTCGTTTCTCCTCTATCTGGGTATGCGCTATTTTCGACTTCAAAGACTGTTCGATTTGGAGATTAAACCAGTACTCGATGGAAGAAGAAATAAACTGGGCTGAAACAAAGAACAAAATGGCCGTGGGAGTCAAGCTGAGAACCAAGTTGGTCTTGGCATTCCTAACGCTTTCCTTGCTACCCACGGCCATTTTGTTCTTTGTTTCAGCCCAGTTTATTTCTTCTTCCATCGAGTACTGGTTTAATCTCCAAATCGAACAGTCTTTGAAGAATTCTCTTGAAGTCGGTCAGGATTATTATAAAGGGATTACCGAGGAAATCCTCACCTTCGGTAACAACCTGAGCCGGGTCATTGCTTATGAAGGGTATATGATCCATTCCAGGAGTGAAAGACTGGAAAAATTCGTGGACGAAAAACGAAAGGAGTTCAGCCTTGCATCACTGAGGGTTTTTTCCAAAGACCTTAAGTCGCGGGCCGTATCCGAAAACCACAGAATCGATCTAACCGCTTTTAAGATACCCGAAGCGGAGGTGCTCAAAAAAAGCATCACAAAAGGGACGGATACGCAACACATACAGTCGTCGCCCCACGGGGATCTCGTTGAGGGCATTGTTCCCATCTTTTCCAGGACCGAATCGAAGGCCGTGGTGGGAGTCCTGGTTCTGGGTAAGTTTGTTCCAGGCTCATTTGTAAACCGGCTTCATGCCATTTCAAGAGGTCTCCAAGAGTATCGCCAGCTCAAAATGCTTAAACAACCCATCAAGATCAGCCACATGATCACCCTCTCCATTGTGACATTGCTCATCATCTTTTCATCCGTCTGGTTTGGTTTTTATCTTTCCAAGGAAATTACGGTTCCCATACAGGAATTGGCCGAAGGAACAAACCGCATCGCGTCGGGAGACTATGATTTCTTTATCGATTTGGAAACGAAAGATGAGATGGGAATGCTGGTCAATTCTTTCAACCGGATGACAATGGATTTGAGGACAGGGAAGAATAAGCTGGAACGGGCCAACGAAGAGTTGATGAAGAGCAGTCTTGAATCAGAGCAAAGACGACTTTACATGGAAATTGTCCTGGCGAACGTGGCTGCAGGGGTCATTTCGGCGGATGCAAACGGGAATATTCTGACCATAAACAAATCTGCCGAGCGGATGCTGAATATCGAAGCGGATCAAATTATTGGAAAAAATTATAGGGAGATCCTGACAAAGGACTATAGTAGGCTAGTAGACGGATTCCTAAAAGAAGAGGCCCTTTTTCAAAGGGGTTTTTTGAAGAAACAGATCAGACTCACCGCGGAAAATACGAGAATCAGTATCTTGGTATCTCTGAATGTGTTGCGCGACGATAAGGAAAATTTTCTGGGACTCGTGGCCGTATTTGAGGATTTGAGCGAGATCGAGAAGGCCCAGCGAATGGCGGCCTGGCGCGAGGTCGCCAGACGGATTGCTCATGAGGTCAAGAATCCATTGACACCCATACAGCTTTCGGCCCAACGGCTCAAGAAACGGTATGGGGGGATGCTCGAAGCCGAGGATGCTTCGGTTTTTTATGAGTGTACCGAGATGATCGTAAAGCAGGTGGAGGAACTCAAGCGGCTGGTGAACGAGTTCTCCAATTTTGCGCGTATGCCTGCTGCAAACCCGAGCCCTTCTGATATACGCGAGATCATTCATGAAGCGCTTAGCCTTTACAGGGGGGCTCATAAGGATATTG
>JARRPY010000449.1:0-3238 GCA_037382425.1 Deltaproteobacteria bacterium | reverse complement strand
GGGCTGGATAAAGGCCTCGATCCGCTCACCGGTCTTGGGATCGGCAAGGCCGATGACGCCTGCCGATGCGACCTTTGCAGTGCGCCAGGCCAAGCCTGGGGCAGGGGGATGAGTATTGAAGTATTCTGAAACCTGCCATAATAACCTTGCGGGTAATCAATCCCGCCCGGCCAAGCGTGCCGGCAGCCGGAACCGAGTGTTGGGTGGTGTCAGGGTAACCTGCACCGCTAAGCGTACACAGGGAGTATGTAGGCCGTGCTATTGAGCCTCGTCAGTCTCGAAACCGCGAAAGCCGACGCTGTTGCAAAAGCGGAAGGCCATATTCTGGTATTAGACGGCATTTTGCCAGGATTTCGCCGGGGTCATAGAACAGGGCATGCATGCAAAGAGGTTATCCAGGAACCTGGGAGGCCCTTTTACTTCCACAGAGTAAAAAGCCGGGATAGGGAACCCGGAGATCAAGCCCTGGCCCATTATGGGGAGTGCCTGCGCCATGATGGGAGCGAAGGATCTGGCACCTCTTGTGGTATCCGAAGGACGAAGGAAACGAAGCTGGAGGAGATGAGTGGAAGGGAGTCGGAGTGTCCCATAGTACCATTGAACCAGGGGAACCGACCTGAAGGGACCCTGAGGAGGGAAGGGGACACTGTATCATGGACAGCCAAAGCGTATGGAGAGAACCTGAAGGGGAACCTTGAATCCCTGCTTGATCGAGTCAAGTCGGGAACTTACAAGGCCCCGGCAGTAAAACGGGTATATATTCCAAAAGGGGACGGAAGGCGTCGGCCCATTGGTATCCCGACATTTGAGGACAAGGTTCTTCAAAGGGCTGTGGTAATGGTCCTGGAAGCGGTATACGAACAGGACTTCCTTGAATGTTCTTACGGATTTCGACCGGAGCGCTCAGCGCACCAGGCGTTAGAAGAGATTTATCACGCCACGTCAAAGTATGGTGGTGGGTATGTGATCGATTTGGATATCAAATCGTTCTTTGACACGCTGGATCATGGTCATCTCAGGGGATTTCTGGATAAACGGGTGCGTGACGGAGTGATCAGGCGTTTGATAGACAAGTGGCTAAAAGCAGGGGTACTGGAGGAAGGCCGGTATGAAAGACAGAAAAGCGGAACTCCCCAAGGGGGAGTGATATCTCCGCTACTGGCCAACATTTTCCTCCATGAGGTGTTGGACGTGTGGTTTGAAACCGAGGTGAAACCTCGATTACAGGGGAGCGCCTCACTTGTTCGCTATGCCGATGATGTCCTGTTGGTGTTTTCTCACAAGAGCGATGCAGACAGAGTAATGGAGGTTTTGCCGAAGCGGTTTGACCGATTTGGTTTGGTGCTTCATCCAGAGAAAACGAAACAAATAGATTTCAAGCGACCCGGTAAGAATGGAAACAAGCCGGACTCGTTTGATTTTCTGGGTTTCAGGCACTATTGGGGCAGGTCGAGGAAGGGGAATTGGGTGGTCAAGCGGAAGACCGCAGGCCCAAGATTCGCCCGAGCCTTGAGGTTTATTAATGCATGGTGTAACCGGAATCGCCATGTCCCGTTAAAAGTTCAACACTGGATACTTAACCTGAAGTTGAGAGGGCATTACCTGTACTATGGTATCATGGGTAATATGAACGCCTTATATCGGCTCAGGTGGGAGGTCAGACGGATCTGGAGGAAGTGGCTTGACCGCAGATCCCAAAAGAGCCGCATGACCTGGGATCGTTACCTTCTCATCCTGAAGAGGTATCCGTTGCTCAAACCCAATTCGGTAATCACTCATTCGTATGGTCACGCAGTGAGCCCATGATGCAAGGAGCCGGATGCGTAAATTGCGCACGTCCGGATCTGTGAGGGGCGGGGGAAAGCGATTTCCCTCGTCTACTCGACTAACCGGTTGCCACACCCTCGGGCATGCGGGCGGCCGTCATCATAGCCCGCAGTTGCGCCCCCTTGGCGCCCTGTTTATCCGAATCGCTCAGTTTCTGGTATTTCGATTCCAGGTCGGCCGAAATCCCCTTCCATCCGATTTTCAACGCCCGTTCGTGGTCGGGAATCAGATGCCCGCTGGTGGCCCCCGCATTGCCGTATCCGTGATCATGAAACCATTTCATAAGACCCCGGGCCCCGTTTTTGCCGAGCAGGGCCTTGTCAAAGGCCGTCTGCTCCTCTTTATTGAGGCATAGCGAGGTCTGGATGTTGAAGCGCCCCCCGGCAATCAGATCCCCCGGCAGGATTTCCTTGGGCATGTGGCGGACCATGACGTCTTTGACAAACCACGCACGCCGCTCCACGTGGGGCCATGTCCAGAAATCTTTATCCAGCTCGATGGTCCGGGCGGCCTGGCGGAAAGAGCTGCGCAAGGTCTGCATCAACGCGTAGGTCTCCGGAACAATGTAAAAGGTCATTTCGTTGAATTGCACGTCCCAGGGGGTCCCCGTGGACCAGGCCAGGAATTCATTGTTCCAGGCGCGATCGGTGCCTTCAAAATAATAGTCCCGCAGCCATTGAATGCGGGGAGACAGATCCTGGGGTTCCTTGATCTGATAGTTCAACTGAGGGCGTGTGGCGGCAGTCATGTGATGCTCTCCTCTTTTGTATGATGGTTTTTGTTCAAATCCACCATATTATATCTCGAAGGACGCTTTTTTATTTCCTAAGATATAAGGTCTCATTTTTTCCATGTCCTGCTGATAGGCACCCGGAACATTGAAAAAGATTAGACACACCCTATCACGAATCTATGGATAACTCACGGCTTTTTCCGATCAGAGACAGACCCGAATCCGCCCTTTGCATTCGCCTGTTTCGTTCATGAGACACCCCGCAATGGGGGGATCCATGTCATGTCCAACGGCCAGGGCGTCAAGCCAGCACTGGATGCGGTATATGACGCCGCAGTGATAGGCATCGATGTGCCCCATCTGCTTTATTCCTTTGTAGGCGAAGCATTGGCCTTCCTCCCATTCCCACTGGATCACATCCTTTGATGGCGAGTGAAAATGGATGTTTCGGAAGATGGATTCCGGGAGGGTTAACTCGAGTGCTCGGTTTATAAAGGCCAAGAGATCATCAAACGTTTCGAATCGATCCGCTTCAATCTCCAGGATTCCTTTCATCCTCGCCACCTCGACGGGTGCCAGGGATTTGATGGCCGCCCGGTTTAGATCGTTGGCCCTTTCTACGCCCAACTCCCGGCAGGCGTGGTAAAACCACAGCCCATCGTGGGTGAGCCAGCCTTT
>JARRPY010000448.1:0-4285 GCA_037382425.1 Deltaproteobacteria bacterium | reverse complement strand
ACTTCTGAATTCTTCATGATCAGAGTCTGGCCGCCTGTGCCGGATCGAACCGTTCCCGTTTTAGGGGAGCGGCAATGTCGACCTTGACGATGCCGTTCTCGATGTGCACCGGAAATGTGTCAAGAGGCCGTGGAGCCGGAGAAGTGATGACTTCTCCGGTGAGGCTGAAGGTGGAGCCGTGACAGGGGCAGACGAATTGCTTTTTTTCTTCGACCCATGGGAGTGTACAGCCCAGATGGGTGCAGGTTCGAGACAGGGCCAGAAAACTGCCGTCCGCCAGGCGGGCAAGATAAAACTGGCCGGTGGGAATGGCGGTGACCGTCTCCGGCTTGAACCGCTCCACCGGACCGGCGGTAATAATACTCTCCATTTTAGCCGGAAGGTTTCTTTCCTTCCGCGACTTCAAGAAAGACAACCCGAACCACCCGAACTCAGCGGCGGCGATGGCGCCGAAAAACGTCCAGACTCGGTTAAGGAAGCGCCGTCGATCCGGTTGTTTTAGACTTTCGGTGTGGGCGGACTCAGACATCGTATACACCTTGACATTTTTCATGAGTATTATGCGCCATTTTGAATCCAGGGCCAGGCCAGGCGCATCTCCGGGCCACGGAACCAGAACCCGATAACGGTGCAAGTGGCCAGGATAACTATCATGACCATAACGCCGGCCATGACGGCCTCGGCTCGGGTGTAGTTCAGTTTTTCCGTCAGGAGAAAGTAAAAACCGATGAGCAGGCCGATCATCACAAGCGTCGGCATCAGGCCGCGGGTAATGAGCGTATTCACCGTGGTCCCCAACATTGATCGCAGCAAGAGATCGTCCGCCACCACAGCGACAAAAGTCGCCAGAACGGCTCCCCCGGCCGTCAACAGAACCAGTCTTCGTCCACGCATCGAACCGAACCATGTTCCCGGCGGTAGTGCAGCGTCCCGCCAGAAGGGCAGCCACAACAGGACGACAAAACCAAGCAGGGGCCAAACGAGCACGGCAAAAACCGGATGAAGATGGAAAAGGAGTTCCTGGAACCCGAGAAAATACCAGGGGGCCTTGGCCGTTGTGGGACTCATGCCCGGATTGGCCTGTTCAAGCAACGGCGCATTCACGAAAATCGATAAACTCATGACAAAAGCGATCAGGCCCATTCCGACGGCTGCTTCCCGCACAATGAGGTTCGGAATGGTGGAAACCCGACTTAACACGGCGTCTCGATCAGGATTCTGCGGTTGCACCAGTCCGCCTGCGCGACGGACCAGCCAGAAGTGCCAGAGGAGCAAAATGATCAGCGAACCGGGGATGACCGCCACGTGCAAAACGAAGAAGTTCGCCAGAGTCGGAGCGCCCACCGCTGCGCCGCCGCGGAAAAGATCCTGGAGCCAGGAACCGAAAAGCGGAATATAGCTCAGCATGCTGGTGCAAATGGTGACCGCCCAGTAGGCCAGTTGATCCCAGGGAAGGAGATAGCCCGTAAAATTGGCGCCGAGCGCGAAGACCAGTAAGAACAATCCGATGACCCAATTGAGGCGGCGACCCGACCCGAAAGCCCCGGTGAGGACAACCCGCATCATGTGCAGCAGAATGACGCCGATGAGAAAATTGGCGCTCCAGTGATGGATATTTCGAATCCAGAGCCCGAAGGGCGTCTCTTGTGTCAGGGTCAGGATGGACGAATACGCCCGATCGGCGGAAGGTTCATACACGAGCAGAGTCATTGCCATCATTTATGTCATTGGTCTGATCGTATCCGGATCGTATCACCTTTCACGTCAGGGCTCAACACACGATGTGATCATTCTTATCTTGGGACATCTTCTGTAAGGTTCTTCAGCCCACATTAAAAAAACTATGAAGCAGATAAAAAACCCACTTCATAGTTTCTAATAAAGGCCATCCATATGCATATACCAGTTTGGAACAAATGGATGCCCCTGTTTTCTTATTTTCCCTTTTCAGCCTTGGCCAAAGCCTCGCGAAGCTTCTCTGATCCAGAGTTGCTTACCTCTTTCTTTACAAAAATATCTACGGGTCTGACAGCTTTTCCGTAATACGCCTTGTTAAAATCATCATTGACCTTGACCACCGACCCATCCAGGGAAAGCCCCGCATAAGCCCATTTGGCCATTGAAAATGAGACTAGATCGGCCACCACCCCCTTGCCGGCTGCACCGCCGCCCACGGGCCCGACTGCTACAGAGGTATCCCCTCCCAGCTTGAAGGAAGTGCCGTAGAGCGACTCGAGGCCTCGCTGAGTCCTGATCTGAATAATCACTTCAGATGATTCCGCACCGATCTGCAGGCCGAAACTCACGGACCCCAGGCTGTAAAAACCGGGCTCACTCCATTTACCTGTTTTGGGATTCCGGACCAGCACTACCCCCCGTCCGCCGGAACCCCCAAAAATAAACCCTGCTTTGAGCAGTTGAGGGACAATCAACACCCCTTTTGAATCAGCCAGATGGCTCTTCAGCCATTCCATATCGGGTTGTTTCACAAAATTATTGAGGGTGACAAGGGCCTGATCCACCAGTATTTGGGGCTTCAGGTCTTCTTCGGCGCCTGCCGGCAAGGTAAGCGATAAAAAAATGACGACCACACATAGGCCGGTCACGAATTGTAATAATGTCTTTAGTCTTTTGGTATCTATCATAGTTTGTTCCTCCTTAATTCAGCGTTTGAATCAAATATTTCTCCCATAGGTTACTTGGAGCCTCCTGAAGTCTGGAGCTTCTCCATCACCTGGTCCAGGCTGAAGCTCGCCGCCTTCTGTCGCGGGGGGAATTCCTTGAAGGTGGCCATGAAGTTGCCGACGTATGTTTGCGCAGGGACCAGAAAGTAGGCGTGGTCCAGCAGCCAGTCATAGTAGGTGTTGCTGGTAATCTGGGCCCGCTCATAAGGGTCGCGGCGCAGGTTGAAGATGTACGGGAGGCGGAGCGGCACGAACGGGTACTGCCAGACCGCTAAGGTGCCCGTCTTCTCCTGTTCCATAAACAGCAGCTTCCAGTCGCCGAAGCGCAGCGCCGTCAGATCGCCGTCGTCGGAGAAATAAAACATTTCCCTGCGCGGGCTCTTCTCGGTTTCGTCGGTGAGCATCGGCAGGATGTTGTAGCCGTCCAGGTGCACCTTATAGTCGCGCCCCATGGCTTCATCCTTGTAACCGGTCAGGAGTTTTTCTTTGATGTCGGGTTCGCCAGCGGCGGCCAGGAAGGTCGGTAGCCAGTCCATATGGCTCACGATCTGGTTGGACACCGAGCCCGCCTTGATCCTGCCCGGCCAGCGCACCGCCGCGGGTACGCGCCAGCCGCCCTCCCAGTTGGTGTTCTTCTCGCCCCGGAACGGGTTCCAGCCTGCGTCAGGCCAGGTGTTCATGTGCGGCCCGTTGTCGGTGGAGTAAAACACGATGGTATTGTCGGCGAGTCCCAACTCGTCGAGCAGGTTGAGAAGCGTGCCCACGTGCATGTCATGTTCGATCATGCCGCAGGCGTAATCGTCCGCGTTGGGATACTTTTTCTTGATCTCCTTCATCCGTTCCGGAGAAACGTGCGTGCGAAAGTGCATCCGGGTGCCGTTCCACCAGACGAACCAGGGCTGCTCGGCCTTGGTCTTCTCGCGAATGAAGTCGGTGGCGGCTTTGATGGTCTCGTCGTCGATCCTCTCCATTCGGTCCTTAGTCAGAGCGCCGGTGTCCTCGATGGCCTGCGTGATCTCATCTCCGTAGGAAGCGACCGCGCGCAACACGCCGCGCGGGCCGAAACGCTCCTGGAAAGTTTTGCCGCTCGGCAGTTTGAGGTCGCCTGGATAATCCTCGTTCTCCGGCTCCTCCTCGGCATTGAGGTGGTAGAGATTGCCGAAAAACACGTCGAATCCATGATTGGTGGGAAGATGTTCGTCCTTGTCGCCCAGGTGGTTCTTGCCGAACTGACCGGTGGCGTAGCCCTGGTCCTTAAGAAGCCCTGCAATGGTCGGGTCTTCCTCGTGCATCCCGAGGTCGGCGCCCGGCAGGCCGACCTTGGACAGGCCGGTACGATATACGCTCTGCCCCGTGATAAAGGCAGACCGCCCGGCGGTGCAGGACTGTTCACCGTAGTAGTCCGTGAACTTCATCCCTTCTCGGGCGATGCGGTCGATGTTGGGCGTTTGATAGCCCACGAGACCGAAGGTATAGGCGGAGATATTCGACTGCCCGATGTCGTCACCCCAGATCACGAGAATGTTGGGCTTAGTGGGTTTGGATGTGTCCTCCGCCTTAGCAGCATAGGACGGCCAGAAAGCGCATACCAGGAACAGCAA
>JARRPY010000447.1:571-4863 GCA_037382425.1 Deltaproteobacteria bacterium | reverse complement strand
ACGGTGAGACCGTTTACAATGCCTTTTTTGATCGCTCTTTCAGGGGGGAGGCGTAAATGAAAGTGAAATATTTTTCCGATACGGACACGGCGCATGTGGAGTTTATGGATAGAGATGTTCACGAAACCAAAGAAATCAGTGAAACCCTCTATATTGACCTTGATGAAGAGGGCAATTTGGTGAGCATGACCATCGAACACGCCAAGTTAAATGCGGGGTTATGGGAATTTTCATATCAGGAAATGTCGCGCCAAACCGCATAAGTTATTAAGCGAAATCAACCGCATCCTTACGCCCTGGAGAAATAGGTCTCCCATTAAAAGGCCCCGTCAATAAAAAAGATCCATACCCGGTATGTGACCCCGCCTTCCATGAACTCAACAGGCCCAACCAGGTCCCCAAGATCACGAATGGATCAACCGCTCCCGGCCGGTAAATTCCCAGCCGATCTGTTGGAATCCTTTTTAAAAGACCTCCACGTTGAAGACCCCTCCCTGCTGATCGGGCCCCGTGTGGGCGAAGACATCGCGGCCGTGGATGTGGCCGAAGATGACACCCTCATTTTAACATCCGACCCCATCACCTTCGTGTCCGACGCCCTGGGCCGGTATCCGGTCGTGATCAATGCCAATGATATCGCCACATCCGGGGCCACGCCCCGCTGGTTTTTGGTGACCCTGCTGGCGCCGCCGGGAACGACCCCGCGCAGGGTCCTGGGCATCCTCTCCGAGCTGGCAAAAACGTGCCGAAAGCAGGGGATATCGCTTTGCGGCGGGCACACGGAAATCACGGAGGCCGTCACCCGTCCGGTCGTCACCGGCATGATGGCCGGAACGGTCGAGCGCGCCAGGCTCCTGGACAAGCGGGATATGAAGCCAGGCGACCTGGTCTTGCTGACCAAGGCCGTTGCCGTTGAAGGCACGGCCATCATCGCCCATGAATTTGAGGGGCGGCTTTTGGCGTTGGGCTTTTCAAAGGAAGAGATTTCGACCTGTAAGGGGTTTATCCATCAATTGAGTGTCCTTAAGGAAGCCGGGATGGCCGGAAACCATGAGGGCGTCAGGGCCATGCACGACGTGACCGAGGGCGGGCTGGCCACCGCTCTGGAAGAGCTGTCCGTTTCAGGCGGTCATCGCATCCGGGCGGACCTGGAGCGGATTCCCGTGTTTCATGAAACCGCAAGCATCTGCAAAACGCTGAACCTCAACCCCATGGGCCTCATCGGATCGGGCAGCCTTCTCATCTGCTGCCGCAAGGACACATCAGATAGCCTTCTTGCGAAACTGAAAGCCGCCGGCATCCAAGCCACCCGTATTGCCGAGGTCCTTAAGCCCGGACGCGGCGGCACCGTGGCCGCATTTCGACGTGGATGAAATCACACGGCTTTATTGACGACGATGCATATGATGTCGAAATAACAGATGACCATTAAGGAGTTAAGTCATGGCCATTAAAAACACAACCAAACGCCAAGTTCCGCCAACCCATCCCGGTGAAATGCTTAGAGAGGATTTCATGCCCGACTTTGATCTGAGCGCCACGTCCATGGCCAGGGCCTTGGGGGTATCTCGCCAGACAGTCAATGAGCTACTGAGAGAACGTCGAGCGATAACATCCATCATGGGGCTGGGGTTTCTTTTTTTATGCTACGCGATATTCGGCGTCTGTCCGCAGTTAATTGAGAAACGAACCGCCGAGATAACATGACGATTAGTCAGATAAAAGAGGCGACAGCCTTTATTGAGAAACGAACCGCCGAGCCCTCACCCACGGCGAGGTGGTAAGGGGTCTTCAATGCCAACTTTGAGCTTTCAGCTTTGAGCTTCCGGCTTATATCCCCAGCCCCCAGCACCCAGACCTCCCTTTCCCTTGACTTTCCCCGTGTAGTTACTGTACCTAAATATAGGTAATATTTCGGCAAATGTCCTTCTTTTAAACCCCATATGAGAGAAATGGGAGAAGAGGATCTATAAATGGTCTGGGACGTGCCACAACCCCGTGTCTTCAGATAGATGAAGAACGGGTTTTTTTCTCTTACGGCGCGCGATCAATTGAGAAAATCCTTGACAAAGTATCAATTGATACCATATTAAATGGAAAGACCATCCCATAAGGAATTGTTTGGTAAGTTGCGTGATGCCAAGAGGGCGGTCCGAAACGCGGATGTTCTCTTGGTGGATCCCGACGTAATCGCGGAAGATGCCATCGAGCTCGGATATGATATCGGAACCGAACCCCCTTCACCCCGACCGACCGATAGAGGAGTCCACATGAAAACGATTCATTGCCCCAAAGGCCATAGCCCGATGGAGGCGAAAAAACTGTATAAAGAAAAAACCTTCAAAGGCGTTGATATCGCCTACGAGGCAGAAGCCTTCGTGTGCCCCGACTGTGGCCTTGAAGCCGGGACGGTGAAGACCGCTGGTGCGGTGCAATGCGCTATTGCGGATGCCTACCGTGAAAAGGTTGGGCTTTTGACCAGTCGGGAAATCAAATCCCTTCGAGAGGCAAAGGGTTTTACCCAAACGCAATTGGCGGATGCAATGAAGGTGGGAATTGCCAGCATCAAGCGCTGGGAAACCGGCATGATTCAGAGCAAAGCCATGGATCGTGCCTTACGAATGGCGTTACAGGACGACGCCGGCACGGATAATTATACCGGCAACCGAGAAATAGAGCTGTCCAGGATTAGGCTCATCGCTACCACATTGGAGAAAAAGCTCGGCAGACGACTGCTCAAAGCGGGAGATAAATTTTTGTTTCTGGCCAAGTATTTGTGGTATGCAGATATGCTTGCCTTTCGAGAACTCGGCAGAGGCCTCACAGGAGCCAGTTACGCCGCCCTTCCATATGGCCCCCAACTCAATAATTATCGGGATCTGATTAAGCCCATCAAGGCGTCTGACTTAAAAGACGCCGAGCCCCTTCTGGATGAGGAACTCCACATCATTGATCAAGTGGCGAAGCGGTTTCCAAATGAGGATGATGTTTGCAATGCCGCCCATCAAGAAAAAATCTGGCAAGAGACGCCAACCGGCGCCTTGATCCCCTACTCGCGTGCGGATGAGTTGACCGGAATCTGAGGACAAAAACCCAGATTTTCTTGTTGAGTCCGTCATAAGAGGACAACATAAAATCATAGGCGTCCCCCGAATTACACAGGTCGGTCGAAGGAAAAATGGAAATCTTTGATCTTTCTGTTTTCCGCATTGGGCTGGTTAAGGATGGGGTAGAATTTATTAACGGTATTTGGTATCTTGGTCTCTAATGGTGGTTTGAAGAAAAGTGTATCTACCAAACCTCGTCAGTATTGAAAATGAGGAGACGGTCCCAATGATAGAGCGTATAACAGCCAACCCAAATATTCTTGGCGGTAAACCGATCATCCAAGGTACACGGATCTCAGTAGAATTTATTCTGGATCTGTTGGCCTCCGATGTTTCTGAGGAAGAGATCCTCGAAGATTATCCGCATTTGACAAAGGAGGATATTCAGGCCTGCCTGCGCTATGCCGCGCGTTCCTGCAAAAACGAGATCTATCTTAACTTGGAGACGGTTGCCGCGTGAAGCTTTTGACCGTCAAATTTCTCGCTGATGAAAATATCTCTCCAAAAGTAGTCGGGGCGTTTCGAAGCCTGGGGATCGATGTCGTTGATGTCAAGGAAAGACATTGAGAGGTGATAATATGAGCATTGCAGAGATAAAAAACGATGTATCACGATTGCCCGCCAAGGAACGGGCCGCCCTCGCTTGTTGGATCATCTCAAATCTCGATGTCAGTGCTGAAGAGAATGAAGCGGTAGATCTGGCTTGGCGAGAGGAGGTGCGTTCAAGGGTCGATGCTATCAAGGCTGGAACGGTAGACATGATCCCAGCAGGGAAAATGTGGGAAGATATTCTAAATGAATATGGCAAGGCACGTTGAATATCATCCGGAGGCAAAGCAAGAACTAAGAAATACGGCCATCTGGTATGATGACCAGGCAGAGATGGGCTGGGGTTGGAGTTTCTGCTTGAGGTACGGCGTTCGGAGCGATTGATTTGCCAGAATCCTCGCACATGGCCAATTTACGAAGCGGGAACAAGGCGCTACTTGATGAAAAGGTTTCCTTTTTGGGTTGTCTACCTTGTCTTGCCGGAAAAGATCCAGATCGTGTCTGTCGCCCATTGCAAAAGAAAACCCGGTTAGTGGAAAAACCGGGTGGTATCCCAGTCACGGTCAGTCGCCGCAGATGTGCGCCATGTCTGATCAAGCCCCTACGGTCCAAGTCCCTTTTGTTCAGAAACAAGGC
>JARRPY010000447.1:0-484 GCA_037382425.1 Deltaproteobacteria bacterium | reverse complement strand
CAATGTTTCTCACTCCCATGAAAAGGCAAGAGAGGCGCATTGCGCGTCATTTACTACTGGCACCCGCCAGATACCGTTTTTATGCTTTTCCCCTATAAGAAGAACGAACAAGAGACGCTGACACGCGGGCAGTTGAAGGTGCTCGGGGAAACTCTAAAGGAGTCCTTATCATGAAGATTGATCATTTTGAAAAACTGGTTGCTAGTGTAAAGGAGGCAGGGGACATCAAGGCTGGCCGTAAAACCCCGAGCCGTGTGTATGAAATCAGACCACCTGAAATAAAGACTGTCAGAGAGAAACTCAATGTTTCACAAAGTGAATTTGCACTCATGATTGGCGTCAGTGTTCGGACGCTGCAGAATTGGGAGCAAGGAAGGAGAAAACCTGAAGGGCCTGCAAAGGCGTTGTTGAGAATTGCATCAAGGAACCCGACCGCTGTTCTCGATGCTTTACATGCCGAATAGTGTCAAATATATCCTTGAGA
>JARRPY010000446.1:0-2603 GCA_037382425.1 Deltaproteobacteria bacterium | reverse complement strand
CGTCTCACTTCAGTATTTGCCTCGATATCCGATAGACTGCCTTGTGCAAATATTTTTCCGCGATGCAACACCGTCACCTGTTTTGCAATCTGTCGAACAAACGCCATATCGTGTTCGACAACAAGCACGGACGTTCCTGAACGATTCAGTTGGGTCGCGAAAGCCGCCGTATGCGAGGTCTCTTCAGGCGTCATCCCGGTAGTGGGCTCATCCAGCAGAAGGAGTTGAGGCCGTGTGGCCAAAGCCAGGCATATTTCGAGCCATTGCTGCTGGGCATGGCTGAGATGTTTCGCCTTCCGGTCAAAAACCGATACCAAACCAAAGGCCTCCAAGGCCCAAAGGAGTACATCCGATGCTTCTCCGTTCCCATGAGCGGTGTGGTGTGGGATTTGCAGGTTCTCTCTTACCGTCAAATTCTGATAGGTTCGCGTCGTCTGGAATTTGAGGCTCAACCCTGCCCGAATGCGTTGATAAGGGCTCAACCGCGTAATCCGCTTTCCCTGAAAATGGATATCTCCCCCATCGGGCAGATAGATGCCGGTGAGGAGATTAAAGAAGGTGGACTTTCCGGCGCCATTGGGGCCGATCAGGCATCTGAGTTCCCCTCTATGCATGGTAAAATCCAGTCCACTGACCGCTTCGATGCCACCAAAAGATTTTGTGAGGCTCCGGGTTTCAAGGATAGTGCCTTTGGCTTGATCCTGAATTTCAGGGCCGGAAAGGCGATCAGACCGCTGAAAGGGTATTTTGTCGCCTGAAGGAGTCGCGGTGGATTCGCGCATTTTTCTCTTTCGCGCGTCAAAGGCCCGGGCAATGGACAGAAATATACCCTGCGGAAAAAACAACATGACCAGCAACAGAAGTGCGCCGCTGACCAAGAACGCATACTGTCCTCCATATACGGAAAGGAGATCGGCCAAGTACCCCAGTAACATGGTGGACAGCAGTACGGCAAGAAGACTCTGTCGCCCTCCAACGCAAACCCAAACCACGGGCATTGTCGCGCTGATAAGACCCATGGTGGAGGGGTCGATATAGTTTCCCCATGAGACATACAATATGCCGCTCATGCCTCCCAGTGCCCCTGCGGTAACGAACACAAGCACCTGTATTAGATTCACATTGTGCCCCACCGTCCGTGTCCGCTGTTCATCTTCTCTTATGGCCACGATGACGCTTCCCCATTTTGAATTGATCAGCATCCTCATGGAGAGATAAAGAGCCAGGGCAAAAAGGACGATGAGGTAATATAGGGCGTGGGCACCGCTCATGAAGGACATGCTGCCCACGGTTATTGAAGGGATTTGGGTCATACCATTATACCCGCCCAAAAGCGCTTGTCCCACTTTCCACTGGTACCCCGCAGTCTGCCCCATAAACGTTTCCAACGCCAGGGTCAGTACCAAGGTGAGCACCGGAATAATCCAGCTGCTCACCTGCCCATAGAATACAAAATAGCCGAAGAATGCGGCCAAGAGAATGGCGGAAACAATGCCCGCTCCCACGGCCAGAAGCGTTCCGCCGGGGATGGCTTGGAGATTGATCGCCACGATGCCGTAAGTGTAGCCGCTGACACCGAAAAAGGCCATCTGGCCAAAGCTCAGGACACCGCAATACCCCCACAGCAGACTCAGCCCCAGAGCAATGGGGATGTAAAGCGCAAAAAGCGCGATGTTTGAAGCGGTGAATCTTGAGCCGAACAGGGGATACAAGAGGAAGAATGCGGATACGGCGCAGAAAAGGATCCAGGAAACGGATGAATTTCCGATGGTGTTTGGACCGTTTAGGCGTTGGAGAAATTTTTTCATTGGTTCTCCCCGGCGCGATTGGTCTTCCTGCGTCTTAAATCGGTCAGATAACCCGATATGCCGGTGGGCAGGAAACGAATAATGATGAGTGCCGCAAGGAGAAGACCGATTCTTCCCATGAATGTGCCCAATGTACTCGAAAGAGGCGTGGATATAAGCGAGAGCACTGCGCTGCTGCCCAAGGCGCCGATAATCGGATTTGTACCGCCCCCCACAACCACCGTAATAAACGCCATGGCAGTGAATGTGGTTCCCATGAGGGGCACGATGGTGGTGGTAGGTGCGTATAGCGCACCGGTTAATCCGGCCAATCCGGCGCCGATGGCGAAGGTAATCGATGAAATACGGTTGGTATCAATGCCCAAACTCTGGGCCATATGAGGTTTCTGCATCGTCGCCCGGGTGAATATGCCGGTCCGGGTCTTATAAAGATAGAACCATAGGGCCAAGACGACCACCACTGCCATTACAAATAGGAACAAGCGATACCCACTGTAGGAATACCCGCCGAAGGCAAGTCGCCATTGAGGTAAAGGCACAGGTTTCATGGAGGGGCCGAAGATGATTAGCGTGCCCTGGCTGATGAGCAAGCTGATTCCCCACGTGGCGACCATGGCGCCCAGCTTATTGTCAGCGAAACGTCGAATCACGATACGTTCTATTGCCAGCCCGAAGAGTCCCACGCAGAAAAAACTGATGAAGATACAAAGACCCAGGGGCATGCCCAACTGATATGAAATGGTGGTAACATAGGCCCCCATCATGATCATTTCACCATGAGCAAGGTTGATGATG
>JARRPY010000445.1:0-4922 GCA_037382425.1 Deltaproteobacteria bacterium | reverse complement strand
GGCATGGCGAACCTCTGAGACCTTTGAAAAATGAACATTTCTCAAAGGCCCCCCTTAATTTTCTGTCAATTTATCTTTTGTGTCGTCTACCGTAACACCCCATGGTCAGCCTAATTTTTGTTTTGCCAAGTAGTCAAGCAATAAATTGAGATACCGAAAAGACGCGGTTCCCACGCACTGTCTCACGGGCCTCTGACATGCTTTTCAAGCGGTCGCAGTTAGCATCACAATGGTGCCGAAGCGTCCGGTGGTGCCTTCCCCTCTGTAGGAATAGAAAAGATCGGTCCTGCAACGGGTGCATATCCGTGCGCAGGTGATGTGCTCTTTAAGGAGCCCGGCCCCTACCAATTGACTGCAACTGAGCGCCCATAGATCAAAATGGTTTTCCTTTACCTTGAATTTCTTGAATTTCTCCGGAAAGAGTTCCTGGTGATCGACGAATTCGGCACAACAGGGGCCGAGGGAAGGGCCGATGGCCGCAATGAGGCGATCCGGTGAAGTACCATAAGCCCGGCGCATGGTGTGAACGACCCGTCCCAGTATGTTCTTCACATTGCCCCGCCAGCCGCAATGGACATTGGCCACCACCCGTTTTTCGGGGTCGAACAAGATGACTGCTTGGCAGTCGGCCTGTTTGACCAATACGGCGACGTGTGTCAGATGGGTGATCATGGCATCGACGGCCGGCGGATTCCAATCTTCTTGGAGGTGTTGTTCGTCCAGCAGAAAAGCAGCATTTCCGTGACATTGATTCATGTAGACGAGATATCGGGCGCCCACCGCCCTTTGAAGGGTGCACAGATTGGTCGTGACCGCCCGGGGCAGGTCGCCCACCGAATAACTGGTGTTGAGTTGATCGTACGGCGGCGTACTGACACCCCCTTTCCTCGTGAAAACCCCATGGAAAAGATCCGAATAGTTTGAAAGAAGGGGATATTGAAGAACAGGCGGGTTGTCGTCTCTCAACCGGAATTGGATGGTGTCGTTCGGCTGGTGAAGCGATTCGGAGGAGGGTTTGAATTGGGGAGGGGAGGGGGATTCTTTTTTTAGTCCTTGGCCGTGCATCCTTAATCGAACAATGAATTGGTTGTCTTTGCTGCCCGGCGAACTGCCATAGAGTTTACCACGACACAGGCTCTCTCACTTACCGCTGCTTCCTCCCGGACCTGACGGGGTTCGTAAGCGCCTGTCACGTGAGGTCCATGTCGACGCCGCAGGCAGCAGGAGAGCAACGCAATCCAGGGTCCTCAGAAAGGCGATTCAACCCCGCATAAGCGGATTTCGGGTTACAGGGCACCGCTAACTCCCCGTTTAGCACGACCAAGGGCCAGAGAATTAATAGACGTCCACTCTTTCTTTGAGTTCTTTTCCCACTTTGAAAAAAGGGAGCTTTTTCTGGGCGACCTCAATGACCTCCCCGGTCTTGGGGTTTCTGCCTTTGTAGCCCTCATATCGCTTCACCTTAAAGCTTCCCAGACCCCTGATTTCAACCCTTTCGCCCCTGACCAGTGCGTTTTCCATCTCCGAGAAGACAGTGTTTACCACTTCTTCCGCTTTCTTCAGGGGCAAGTCTTCTTCTTTGGCCAAGGCTTGGATCAACTGTGATTTGTTCATCTTTCCTCCTGTAACGTCTCGTGGGATGCCTTTCATTTTTTTCCGCGGTTGTTTCAAAGGTCCTGACGCTCACGGAAAACCACAGTGGGGTACCATCCATTTGATTCATTGGATGGATTAAAAAATAGATGATTACGGGGTGCAAGTCAAGCCAAAATCCCCAAAAATCCGATCCAAGGGTCAAAGTGTGTTGGTTTAGATGGACACGGCGTTTACTTTCTATTGCAGTTGCGATATAAGCCATCTCACCCATAGATTCGGTTGTGTGGACCTCCGTATCGGGATTGAAAAGAGGGAAAAATAGAAAGACCACCACTCAAACATCATGACTTGGGTAATGGATGACGCATATCATCACCATTGACGGGCCGGCCGGTTCAGGAAAGAGTTCCGTGAGTCTCGGGCTGGCGGACCGGTTGGGGTATACTTATCTCGATACGGGGGCCATGTATCGGGCGGCTGCCCTGGCTGCCCAGAGAGAGGCCATCGATATCAAGAATGAGGCGGCGTTAGGCAACCTCTGTGCCGCCTTGGACATCACCTTGGTTACCCACGGCCTGTCGTCGGGCGTATTGCTGGGAAGTGAAGATATATCCGCACAGATTCGAAGTCCGGAAATGGATATGCTTTCCTCCACGGTCTCGGCGGTGCCGTCGGTTAGGCGGGCCATGACCACGCTTCAACGCAGGATGGCGCGCCAGCATGAGGCGTTGGTCGCCGAGGGACGGGACATGGGTACGGTCGTGTTCCCTGATGCTGAGACGAAGTTTTTCCTTACGGCTTCCATGGAGGTCAGGGCTGAGAGACGGTATCTTGAACGCTTGGCGAGGGGGGAAAACGCATCGAACACGGGCGTAAAAGAGGAAATGAAAAAGAGGGATGAGCAGGACGAGACGCGTTCCGCCGCCCCCGAAAAGTGAAATAAGTCGCTTTTATAGAAATAAAAATAATATTATAGTTGAAATCCGATGTTGGCTTTGATAATTTAAAAACTTTAAGTACTTTGTTGGTTGGTAAAAATACTTAGGGGGTACGTAACTTAATGGAAAAAGAGACTAACTTCGCAGCCCAAGACATGACCACCGAAAACGACACGTCGGCCGTGGCCCAGGAAGGGGATCAAGAGCACTCGAAAGCCGAGAACGATCAGGCACCTTCCCAGCAGGAAGCCGGATCTCAAACGGTTTCTTCAGAAGAGGTAGTGGAGGAAACGCCGGATGAAACCGTTGAAACCGTGACGGAAGAGGATGTGGAAGCGCTTCAGGACCGTGAAGACTTCATGCAGTTGTATGAAGAAAGCCTGAAAAGCATACAAGAAGGAGAGGTCGTTACCGGTGAGATCGTTCAGATCGATAAGGAATATGTGCTCGTCGACATCGGGTATAAGTCGGAAGGACAGATCCATATAGATGAGTTCATTGACCAAGACGGAAACCTGACGGCCGAGGTCGGGGACCAGATCGAAGTCCTCCTCGAACGGCGAGAGGATGACGAAGGCGTCATTCGACTCTCCAAGGAAAAGGCTGCTAAAATCAAGATATGGGACCAAATCAAAGAAATTTATGAAAACGATGGTACGGTGAAGGGGACGATTGTTTCCAGGGTCAAAGGGGGGCTTTCAGTCGACATCGGTCTTCAGGCGTTTTTGCCGGGTTCTCAAGTGGACCTGAGGCCTGTGCGGGATATGGATGCGCTTGTGGGAACCGAACATGAGTTCAAGATCGTCAAATACAACAAGCGCCGAGGGAATATTGTGCTTTCCAGAAGGGCCATACTGGAAGCGGAACGAATGGCGCTGAAAGATGAAACACTCAAGCATATCGAAGAGGGCGCGGTTCTGCACGGCGTTGTAAAAAATATAACGGATTACGGGTTGTTCATCGATTTAGGGGGCATTGATGGGCTCGTCCATATTACGGACATGTCGTGGGGCCGAGTGAGTCATCCATCAGAGATGCACCAACTCGGAGATGAAATTGATGTGAAGGTCTTGAATTTCGATAAAGAGAGAGAACGGGTGTCGCTCGGGATCAAGCAACTGACACCGGATCCCTGGACCCAGGTGGAGGAGCGATATCCGGTGGGGACCAAGCTTACCGGCCGTTTGGTCAGCCTCACCGATTACGGCGCATTTGTGGAGGTTGAGCAAGGTGTCGAAGGGCTCATTCATGTCTCTGAAATGTCCTGGACCCGGAAAATCAGACACCCCTCGCAGCTGCTGAATGTGGGGGATATGGTGGAATGCATTGTGCTGAATATGGACGTGGGCAGAAAGCGTATTTCTCTCGGCATGAAGCAGGTAAACCCCAACCCGTGGGACGTGATAGAAGAAAAATATCCCGTGGGAACAACCATTGAGGGAAAAATAAAAAACATCACGGATTTTGGCGCATTTATCGGGATTGATGAGGGGATCGACGGGTTGGTTCACATTTCGGATATGTCCTGGACAAAGCGGATCAAGCATCCTTCTGAACTCTACAAGAAAGGGCAGGAGGTGCAGGCCGTGGTGCTGAACATCGACAAGGAGAACGAACGCTTCTCTCTCGGCGTTAAACAGCTGACGCCGGATCCTTGGGATGAAATCCCTCAGAAATACAAGCCGGGGACCCGTGTGACGGGCACCGTCACCAATATTACGGATTTCGGTCTCTTTCTTGAAATCGAAGAGGGAATAGAAGGCCTTGTACATATTTCCGAGCTGTCATCAGACAAAAAGGGAAACCCGTTGTCGAAATACCAGATCGACGATGTCATTCAGACCAAGGTAATCAATGTCTCCCGCGAAGAGAAGAAAATCGGACTCTCCGTTCGTAAGCTGGATGAATCCAGCGAAAAAGAGGTCTTCCACAGCTACTTGGACAACAACAAGGAAGCCACATCAAATCTCGGAGAGTTGCTCAGGGAAGAGATGATGAATTGGGAGAATCAGGCGGCCGCCGAAAGTAGGGAATCAGAAGTGTCGTCCTCTGACGAAGCGCGCACCGAGGCCACTGAGGAAGAAGAGACGGTCGAAGCGGACAGTGAGGTCAAGGTTGGAGGAGAAGACACGGGGTCCGAGGAGAAGCCAGCCGATAAAAGCGAAGCCGAATAGGCAAACCTGGACGATTTTTCCGGGTGTGCACGTCTGATAAAACCGTCGATTCAGTGGGGTGGGTTACGGTGACCTTTGACAGAGGAACCACGGACAACCAGATGCCGGGTGAGTGATCGTAGCCCAGGAGGCGATGATGGCAGCCAAAAAGCACCCAATAATTATGGTTCTGGTCATTCTGTTTGCCGTGGCCATTGTGCTGGGTGGAACGATG
>JARRPY010000444.1:0-3006 GCA_037382425.1 Deltaproteobacteria bacterium | reverse complement strand
CGTAATGATGCCACTGCACCAAGAAAACGCGAACTCTGAAATGCACCCCTTGATGCGTCTCGCAGAAGTGTTCGTTCAGGGTCCGGAATACCGGTAGTTAGGCCTCAAAATAGAGTGTAGACCCCATTTATTCTAGGATACCGGCCGCGTATATACTTATAAGGACGGTTGTTCAATACGAGGTGAATGAAGAGTTTTGAGAATCAATCCAAAACAAACAAAAGAGAGGAGAAAGATACCATGTCAATGCCAAAAGATTCCGCATACCCCAACATTGAGGAAACTATCATTCAATCGTGGAGAGACTTTGTCTCAAACATGGATAAATCGATCGTTATGCTGGAAAATGAAATCGATGAGGCCGCCCAGATGGCCTCAACCTGCACGTCCGAGTTATCGCGGGCGCGGCCGGCGAAGGGATCCAGACTGTCGGAGAAATTCTGTCCCAGACCCTTGCCGCCCAGGGTTATGCGGTGTTCACCTGGAAAGAATACGAATCACGGATTCGGGGTGGGCAGAACAGTTACTCGATTCGGGTGAGCGAAATACCACACAATGCACCCCTGTTTAAGGCCGATGTCCTCTTGGCCCTGAACGATGGGGCCTTGCACAAGTATGAGGGCCTTGTCAAGAAAGCGGGTGTTGTGGTGACAAAAAATAGGACAAAAAAGGGTGTCATCGACATTCCCTTTGAACACATTGCTGAAGAGAAAGCGGGCGGAAAGATATATGCCAATACCGTGGCTGTCGGCGTCTTGACTGCGATTCTTGGAGTGGATCTCAATACGCTGAAAATAATACTCGAGCGTACATTTCAGGGAAAAGATAAAACGGTAGTGGAGGCAAACCTTAAAGCTGCAACAGAGGGGTTCGAACGGGGAGCGCACGACTGTCAAGACAGGTGCCCCTGGACATTGAAGCAGAGGGATGACCAGTATCTTTTGATTGCAGGCAATGATACGATTCCCATCGCTGCCGCCTATGCCGGGTGTCGATTTATTTCCGCCTATCCCATGACGCCCTCCACCGGAATTATCACTTTTCTGTCTCAAGAGCAGGACCGTTTGGGGGTATTCGCAGAGCAGGCCGAGGATGAGATCGCTGCCGTCAACATGGCCTTGGGCGCAGTTACGGAGGGGCCAGGGCCATGACCGCAACTTCGGGTGGCGGCTTTGCTCTCATGGCGGAAGGGATCAGTTTGGCCGGTATGACCGAGACCCCTTTGGTGATCGTCCTGGCCCAGCGGCCCGGCCCGGCTACCGGTCTGCCCACCCGGACCGCTCAAGGGGACCTGCTTTTTGCCGTCAATGCCGGGCACGGCGATTTTCCCAAGATGGTGATGGCCCCGTGTGAGGCAAAAGACGTCTTTCAAAAAACAGTTCGTGCCTTCAACCTGGCAGACAAATACCAGATACCGGTCATTTTGCTGACAGACCAATTCATGGCAGATGCCCACTACAGCTACCGCGATCTTGAAATCGATCATGCAGGTCCAGTTAATCATCTGGCAGATCCTTCAGAAATCCATAACTACAAGCGGTATCAGCTGACCCCCAACGGCATCTCGCCCAGACTGTATCCCGGACAGAGCCACCATCTGGTGTGCGCGGACAGTGATGAACACGATGAGCAGGGTCATATTACCGAGGATCTTTCCAAAACCGTTCCGTCGATGGTTGAAAAGCGACTGGCAAAATGGCGGGAACTGCAAAAAGAAGTACATCCCCCTCAGGCATCCCATACGGAAGATGCCGAAATTATTCTGGTGGGATGGGGCTCTTCAGGGCCGGCCCTGCGGGAAGGCATCGATTTGTTGAGGCAGGAAGGCATAAAGGTGGGGTTGCTCCATTTTACAGAATTGTGGCCCTTGCCTTTGTACCGATTTCCGGAAGGCCCTTCCTTCTGGACGGTAGAGTGCAACGCCACGGCTCAACTGGCCCGCCTGTTGCGTTCGGAGTTTGATGTTTCTTTTCAGGAAACCATCTGTCGTTATGATGGTTTCCCCTTAACGGCTCACTACATAAGGAGAGAGTTTCATGCCCGGTATGGATGATTATAACAGTAACGCTGAGAATCAGTGGTGCCCGGGGTGCTCAAACTTCGGTATTCTCCAGGCCGTTAAAAAGGCAATGGTGGAATTGAACAGAAGACCGGATCAGGTCTGTATGGTGTCCGGCATCGGTCAGGCCGCCAAACTCCCCCATTATATAAAATGCAATTTTTTTAACGGGCTGCATGGTCGCCCCATTCCAGTGGCGCTGGGAGTTCAGGCCGCCAACCCGAACCTAACCACCCTTGTGGTCACCGGAGACGGCGATTGTTATGGAGAAGGGGGGAATCATTTTATTCACGCGCTTCGGAGAAACCCGAACATCACCGTGATGGTTCATAATAATGAAATCTATGCGCTCACCAAGGGCCAGGCCTCACCCACGACTCCCAAGGGGGAAAAACGCACCCTCCACGTCAAAGGTGTGGAACTTGAACCCCTCAACATGCCGGCCATCGCCATTATGCATGATTGCACGTTCGTGGCCCGGGGTTTCGCCCGTAGGGTCGATCACTTGAAGGGATTGCTGGTGGCGGCGGTCAGACATCCAGGCCTCTCTTATGTGGATGTGCTCCAGCCCTGTATTACCTGGGGGACCCGGTCAATAGATTGGTATGAGGAAAGGATCGTCGAACTGGGGAAGGATCATAATCCCGGGGACAAAAGAGCTGCTATGAAACAGGCCCTGACGACCGAAGGACGTATCCCCATCGGTATCCTGTATCAAACCGAACCAAGAGCCGTATTTGCACATCGCTATCGGTCTAAGATCACGGATGGGCCGCTGGCGGAGATGACTTACATGGATAGGAATCAACTGGAAGAAACCCTGTCGCGATTCAGACCGAATATTACCTCAAACCATGACCCATGAGCAGAAGGCTGTCGAATGCCTTGCATCTGATCATTTTCCGCCAGCCTGGAAATTGCCTGCTACTCCGACAGGCTTCTGGAAA
>JARRPY010000443.1:0-2624 GCA_037382425.1 Deltaproteobacteria bacterium | reverse complement strand
GCCGTATTATTATCCGGCTTGAGCCGGCCGTCCTCCAGGTACCGGGTAAGGGCCTCCTGCTGGTTTAAGGCATAGTCCACGGCCTTGCTTAAGGGCTCAGATGGGAGTATGGCAGGCTTTAACTCCTCAAGCCGGGTAAAGATGCCGTCTATAATAGGCCGGGCCTGTTCCCGACGCAGGGTATAGCGATCCTGAGGGGCCATCTCTTTGGCCGCTGATTCCACCTGGTACAGGAGGGCAATGCGGGCCATGATTTCGGTGGCCTCTTTGGGACGAGAGGAGGTCGCTTCATCAAACTTCCGCCGCGCATGAGACCAACAGCCCACCTCAATAACCTCCGGTTTTCGGAACAGTTCATCATACCCACTGTAGGCATCTGCATGGATATATCCCTCATACCCATCCAAGAATGTGAGGGGCCGCTTCTTGCTCCGGTCCCTGGAAAAATCAAACACGGTCAAGGGCGGGTCGGGACCCCCACGAACATATACCCACAGCCGGGCCTTTTTCACCCGGCCGTTGCCCTTGACCAAAAGCGGGATGATGGAATCATCCGTGAACAGGAGATCGTTTTTAAGCACCACCTGCTTGAGGACATCCCCCAAGGGCCGAATCGCCTCATAGATTTGCATGAGCCAACTGGTCTGGGTGGCCCGGGAGATATCGACTCCTTCCCGCTCAAAGATACTGTCCTGGCGGTACAAGGGCAAATGATCTGCGAACTTACTGACAATAATGTGGGAGAGAAGCCCCACATCGGCCTTACACTTTAAAATGGGATGGTCGGGCATGGGAGCGGTGATCACGCCCACATCGGCCATGCTGTCCGGTGAGGCATACTTGGGTCGTTTGTATACGTTGACCAAAAACCTGCCCGGCCGATACTCCAGCTTCTCGGATACCTCCCAGCCGATCTGCTTGAGCGGTTTTTCGGTTTGAGGACAGATTTTTTCTTCCTCCGGGATGTCCAGGACAATCTCCACCCGCTCCAAATGCTCAGGGATGGGCACACGACCGGGATGGTTCTTCTTCACCTTCTTCCGGGTGGGCCTGGGGGCAGGCTCGGGTTCCTCAACAGGCTGGGACTCAGATTGCTGTTCTGCTTCCAGGAAGAAATTATCAAACATCAACTGGTTGGGGTCGAGTTTTTCTGACCGACGGCCATAGACCCGGCGAAGGAGTTGTTCCACCTGATGTTGAAGTGTGGTGAGTTGGTGTTGAGTGGAAGCGAGTTTTTGGGTGAGCTGAGTGATTTGCTCGTCTTTCTGGTGGATGATTTCCCGGGCTTGTGCAACAGAAGCAATCATGTAGAGATGTTTAGCACAAACAAGCTCATTTTGCAACAATTATTGTTCATAAATATACCGTTTATTCACTTTTTTGGGAATCACTCCCTCAAGGAGAAGGCTTATCTGGAGCCGGTCGATCCGGCTGTCTTGTGCCGGGTGATGGGGGAGGTTGAAGCTTCCCTTCTCGAGCCTTTTATACCAAATAGCCAGTCCGTCGCGGTCCCAGTAGAGGAGCTTGACCATAGTGCGTCGCCGGTTTAAGAATACGAACAACGACCCGGATAGTGGATCTGAATCCAGTTCATTACGGATGAGTCCGCACAGGCCGTCGAAGGATTTTCTCATGTCGCATGGTCCCTGGTACAAGTAGATGCGTGTCGTGGCTGAGATGGGAAGCACGGCTCATGCCTGATTCACTGCTTGGATGGCCGCTTTAAGGGTGACCGGGTCGAAGTCTCGCTCCACTTCGATACAGAAGCCGTTACCCATATGGATATATACCCCGGCGGATGGTTTCTTAGGATACGGTATCAGTTCGACGAATCCTCCCGGGCCGGCTTCGATGGATGTGTTGTTTCTAAAGCGGCGTCGCCAATAGTAGAACCGGTTTCGATTGATCTGGTGTTCTCTACAGAATGCAGCACCGCTCAGCCCGCTTTCGGCCTGCTTTTCCACCAAGCTTTGCCATTGCGCGGATCTTTCTTGCTTTGTCATCATGATTACCCCCTTCGTTTCTATAGTCTGCGGGGGTGATCATATCAGCGCGGGCAGGTGGGGGAAAGGTGGGTTGCTCTGACGCTTACGTTAAATTAGCGGATTAGTTAAAAATCGTTATCACTTCAGATCGGAATGGATAACCGCAGAAATTCTTAAAATAAATCCCCAATTTTCTTTGGAAGACTTCGTTGAGGACCATTATTCTTGTTTTCAAAAGGCCGACAAGGAACGGTTTATCAACGCACTGCTCAAGGCTGGCTTGAAGTGAGAGGAATTTGCCTTGCATTGGAGAAGGCCGATGTCAGATCTCGCCTTTCTTCTTACAATTATCCCTGTTATCAAATACCTGGTTTAGTAACCTCATCTTCAAGCCTTGATTTATCAGCCTGGCAAAAAGTGGGCACGCCAGAATTGAAGGTTAACGATACCAACTTTATCGTGATCCGATTTAAGCCAAAGCTGCCATGCCTATATTACCCAAATCACTAATTTCATTGCCATAATGTGAATGATTGATTTGGTATCCTATAATAAAATCAGTCACTTGGATGCCACTATGATGCACGAAGTCCAGCATGGGAGGACATTGAAAAGAGATACAATATTTGGTAGTCGGCC
>JARRPY010000442.1:0-3429 GCA_037382425.1 Deltaproteobacteria bacterium | reverse complement strand
GTCTGAGGCGTTGATATTCACGCGAACACACGAGCGTCCACTCGCGATATTCAGCTCTATTTCGCAGCGGCGGCGTGCCGTCGGCGGTGCCGTCGAGCATATCCAGTTTATGGGCGAATTCATGGTAAATGACGTTGTGACCCGACTCCGGATGATGACCTCCGTGCAGGGCCGCATCCCAGACAACTATTACCGGCCCCTGCATGAATGCTTGCCCGAGAATCGGCCGCTCGATATCCACTGGGGCGATGGTGGTTTCAAAGGAACCCAGTTTGCGTTGCGGCGGCACCACAGTAGAAGGATAGACGACGATGGATTGGACATTTTGGTAATAGTTGTGGGGCAGATTCAGAATAAGCAGACAGGCTTGAGCCGAGATGGTGACTCGGATCTCGTCGTCCAATTCCAGCCCGCCCGCACCTTCCCAATGTTTCTCAGCGATAAACACTTGGATCAGGGCGCGCAGGTGAGCACGTTCGGTATCTTCCAGCATGCAGTAGTGAACGACGTTACGGCGGATTATGTCCTCCCATGAAGAGGGAAAACTCGCCTGGGTTAGTTTTTCTCGGCGACGTTCACGAAACCAATGAAACATAGACATTTCCTATCCCAAACTTGGGTCTGCGGACAATTTCCCTCAAAACACAAAACCCCGCTCCTCATCCTAAAGGCCGAAAGTCGAAGATTCTGGATTTATGGCCTGTATCGGGATCAGCTAAAATTAGACTGGTGCCAGTTGCCAATGAACTCATTCGCGCTAATGATGGGGATGCCTTGATATGTACCCAAGTCAAGCAGGTGATGGTCTCCTGAAATGATATAGTCCGCCTCACCTTCCAGGGCGCAAGCAAGGTATTTTTCGTCTGTTGGGTCCGCCTTTATCGCGTCAACTTTTTCATTTCCTTCCACCATCCAGGCGAATATAAGAAGGGCCTCAAAATAGGTGTCGATTTCTTCTGGGCTCTTGCGGTGATATGTTGAGAGTTTGGGATAGAGTAAGATGCGTTTTATCTCTCTTATTATCGGTGGGGAGAGAACCGATTCCACCTGTTTCCGTCTAACCAAATCGAGTATTTTTCCCGGGTTGGAATCGGGTTTGATAAGCGCGCTGGCAAAAAGGTTAGCATCCAGTACGATCTTCACGAAACCTCACCCACGGGAGAGTTCCACCCTTTTAGCGGCTTGGGTGGCTTCGTCGATCATTGTATCGAGTTTGTCTGGATCTTCTCCGGCAAACGCATCGCTAATCTTCGACATGTTCTTAAAGAAACGGTGCCGGGCCTTGTCCATCTGCTGCAATTTTTTCACCGGGATAATGGCAACCATGGGAACCCCTTTGCGTTCAACAATATACTGATCGTTCCCAAATGACACCGCATTCATTATGGTTCCCAATATTTTTCGAGCTTCAATGGCTGTAACCACCTTTAATGACATTATAAATATCCTTTCCAACTATATCAATTGATATGGTTTAATTATATGAGCACAGATGAGCCGTGTCAAACAAAAACTTCAATCTGTCGAACCCATCTGACACGCTTTTGGACGTATCATACACTGTGATCAAGAGACATTAAAATATTCTTTTTCTGCAGCCACATTTTTCCTTGACCCCCAGAGGAGCTTTTTCCTAACGTTTTCCCGAATATTCGAGTTTTCATCTTATTGAACTCTTGACCGCTTTCCAAAATGGACCCCATCATCGACACCCACGCCCATATCTGCGACCCTGATTTTGACGGCGATCGGGACCAGGTCCTTTTAAGGGCGCAGGCCGCAGGCGTATCCGCCATTGTGGCCGTATCAGAGACCCTGGAAGACGCGAAGCACAATCTGCTCCTGGCGGACGCTTTTCCCATGATTCGTCCGGCAGCGGGCCTCTACCCCACGCATCTGGATTGGAAGGCGGCGGATCTGATGATTGATTTCATTGGCCGAAACCGTGCGCGTCTCTGGGCCATCGGCGAAGTGGGTCTGGATTACTGGAAAATAAAGGATGAATCGGACCGGGAGCGGCAGAAACAGATCTTTGCCCGCTTCATCGATCTCTCCTTGGAACTGGATCTCCCCTTGAATGTGCATTCCCGATCCGCCGGACACCATACCATGGGGGTGTTGCTGGCGCGCGGAGCCAAGCGGGTGCAACTCCATGCCTTTGACGCTAAGGCGTCCGCGGCCCTCCCGGGCGTGGAGGCCGGATACTTTTTCTCCATCCCCCCGTCCGTGGTCCGATCCAAACAAAAACAGAAACTGGTCCGGCACCTCCCGCTCGAGAGCCTCCTGGTGGAGACCGACAGCCCGGTCCTGGGACCCGATCCCCGGAGCCGAAACGAGCCGGCCAATGTCCGACAGGCCATACGGGCCGTCTCCGAACTGAAATCCGTCTCTGAAGCAGAAGTCATCCGTGCGGTCTACCAAAACACCCGGAGGCTCTACGGCGAGGGCATCTCATGATCCCGGCAGAAGAGGTTATGGCCCGTCTTGGCCGCTCCTCTTTCAGGCGCCGGTTTCGGTTGGGTGGGCTTGAAAGAAACTACACGCAAGCGCGGGGCCTGGATGGCATCCCTGCCCATCCGCCCAACGACGGGAACCAGACCCCCATGAAGGGACATCCGGTCTTCGTGGCCCAGCATGCCACGGCCACCTGCTGCCGGAAGTGCCTCAACAGGTGGCATGGCATGGAGACGGGAAGGGAGTTGACTGAAAAAGAGATCGCTCATGTGGTGGACGTGATCATGCGCTGGATTGAAAAGGAAATGGAAGGGAAATGGGATTCGGAGGAGGAAGACCCTAAGCGGCAGGGCAGACAGCTGTCGTTGTTTGAAACATAACGATAGAAAGAGCAAGCTGACAGCTCAAAGCCTGAAGTTCAAAGCCGGAGGGTCAACATTCTGGTGCCGACGAAACGGAAACGGGACCTTGACGGGGAATGCCGGAATACCTTCAAAACATATTGACAATCTCTCAGAAATGTATATACTTTTCAGTATATACATCAGCTGAAATCAAGAAGGCTTCTTTTCTCCGATAGGAGGGATTTATGGCGACCACTCGTGTCTTTAAATCAGGAAACAGTCAGGCGGTCAGACTACCGAAGGAATTCGCGACCAACAGTAAGGTGCTCGAAATTTTTCGTCGCGGCGACGAAATCGTGCTCAGGGAACCGGCCAAAGGGATGGCAAAGGCCTTTGACCTGTTGACTCGCCTTCCTGATGATTTTCTCTCTGAAGGCCGCCGGGACACCCCGCCGCAGGATCGTGAGGGGTTGTGATGGCTCACCGGGACCTGCTGGATACCAACATCGGCATCTCCATCCAACGTCACAGGCCATGGAAGTGTTGACCCGGTTTGAAAGACTGAAACCCGGCGATGCGGCCGTTTCAGTGATCACCTGGGGAGAGTTGATGTACGGTGCCGCCAAGAGTC
>JARRPY010000441.1:0-3958 GCA_037382425.1 Deltaproteobacteria bacterium | reverse complement strand
GCCTTCTTCAGAGTGAGTCTCTCCCTGAGCTGGCGATCCATTCTTTCGGGCGGCATCATGATGTGGGCGCGGGGGATCTCGGAATTCGGGGCCGTGATTGTCCTGGCGTACCACCCCATGACCGCTCCTGTCCTTATCTGGGAGCGTTTCGAGTCCTACGGACTCAAGTATGCAAGACCTGTTGCAGTGCTCCTGGTCCTCCTGTGTCTCGTCATATTCGTCGTCCTCCGCAGTATTGCCGCTAAACGGAGGGAGATGTAGGATGCTTCAGCTCCGGGGCGTCGGTGTTTCTTTGGGAAATTTCAGTCTCAAGAAGATTTCCCTTGACGTAAAAGACGGGGAGTACATGGTCCTCCTGGGTCCCACGGGAACAGGCAAAACAGTGCTTCTTGAGACCATTGCGGGAATGCATCGAATAAGGAGCGGAAGCATCTTTATTCGTGGCAGGGATGCCACCGGCTTGCCGCCGGAGAAGAGAAACCTTGGGGTGGTTTACCAGGATTACGCTCTCTTTCCGCACCTTACGGTCCGCAAGAATATCGCCTTCGGTCTCCAGATGAGGAGAAAAACCGGAGATAACATCGCCGAGGCGGTGGAGAGGATGGCTTATTTCGTGGATATCAGGGGAATCCTCGATCGCCGTCCCGCCAACCTCTCAGGAGGTGAGCGCCAGCGAGTTGCCCTGGCCCGGGCCCTGGTCCTGGAGCCGTATGCGCTGCTCCTGGACGAACCGCTCAGCGCACTGGACCGTTCCACGCGCGATCGTCTCCGGAGGGAACTCAAGAGGATCCACAGGAAACTCGGCGTTACCATCGTCCATATCACCCACGACTTGACCGAGGCCTTTTTCCTGGCCGATCATCTGGCGGTGATGAAGGACGGGAGCATCTTGCAGGATGGCACCCCGGAAAATGTGCTGAGACGACCGGTGAATCACGTGGTAGCGGAACTCCTGGGCATAGAAAACCTGATTGCCGGAACAATCGGAGAGGACGGCCGCTATGTCACCCCCCTGGGGCCCCTGAACATATCCATTGCTTCTTCCACGTCAATGAAAAGCCCGGCCGGGTTTTGCCTCACAATACCGGGATGGCGCGTGGAAGTGTTCCCCCGAAAAGACAGAGATCAGTATGCCTGGATGGGCACCATGACGGTTGCCGGCATCAATCAGATGGAAGGCCAGGCGGAACTCGAACTTGTCCATAGGGACGGGGAACATCTCCGCACCTTTCTTTCCCGGCGCGAGACCGCCGCCCTCCCGATCCAGATCGAGAAAGGCAGGGAAGTGCCGGTGGCCATTCAGAAAGAGGGAGTACACCTGGTCAAAGTCATGGAAATTGAAGAATCCTGCAACTCGTGCCCCGGGGTATGGCAATGCTATAGTGCCGGATCGAGAACCACTTTGAGCGGCTTTTCACCGGGTATGGCGCCGCCCACTAGTTTTACCGCATCTTCCGCCTTTTCCAATGGAAATCGGTGACTGATCAGGTCAACCAGGGGATACTTATCCCGGCGGGCCAATTTGATGGCGGATTCCACTGCGGGCGCATCGTGGGAGAAGACCCCTTTAAGGGTCAACTCCTTCAACACAACCCGGTCCAGCAAGAGCGACACTTCCGTTTTGGGACCGTATAGGCCGGGGAGGATCACGGTGGCGCCCGTACCGGCCAGGGCAAGGGCCAGGGGGGCACCGGAGGAGTGTCCGGTGACATCCATGGTCAATTCGGCCATGGCGCCTTTCGTGTGATCGGAAATGATTTTTACCGGGTCTTCTTTTTGCGCATCGATGATCACGTCCGCGCCGAATCGTCGGGCCATTTCAAGCCTATCTTTGTCGCTGGAAAGCCCTACCACAAAAATGGGTTCGGCCCCGGATTCCTTGGCCACCACGACCCCGGCCAGCCCCTGCTGGCCGGGGCCGACGATCGCCACGCTCTGGCCGATGGATACATTACCGATGGGCCGAAGCCAGCGAACCGCATTCCCCAGCACGGCACAGATCAGAACCGCCGTCTCGGGTGATACGCTGTCATCGATTTTGTGGACCATGGCCCGCGGGTGGATGTACAAATAATCTGCATAGGCGCCGAACAAATGAGGGGGTGTCTTGCACGAGATCATGGATCCGTAGGAATAGAATTTTTCGCACAGGGTGTATTTTCCGGCCAGGCAGGGGGTGCACTCCCCGCAGCCGAAGGCATATTCGATGATCACCCGATCGCCCGCTTCCACGCCATGTCGTTTTCGGGCACGGGCCCCCATCTTCTCCACCCGGCCGACGATTTCGTGACCCAGGATGATCGGGAAGGGTCTCGGCGCCCCCCGGGTCTTGCCGTTGTAAATCCCCGGATCCGAGCCGCAGACGCCAATCAACTCCAATTTCAGGAGCCCGTCATCCTCACCAATCTCGGGAAGGGGGAATTCCTGCAGTTCCAGCCTCCGGGGTCCTGTCAGGACCATGGCACGTGTTGTTTTCATGAGCGCACCTCATCTGTTCAAATGGTTGGATTTGTATGGCCTCAAAGGCGAAGCATCTCCCGTGCTTGTGCCGGAGACGCGGGCGATTTGTCCAATGCCTTCAGTATGGCCACGGTTTTCTCCACCAGTTGCGCATTGCTTTTAGCCGGCACACCGGGACGAAGATAGAAGTTGTCTTCAAACCCGACCCTCACATTGCCCCCGAGCAGTGCGGACTGGGCAACCATGGGAAAGCTGGCCGGTCCCACGCCGAAACCGCCCCAGATGGCATCCGGGGGGAGTGCCTCCCGCATCTGGAGCATGTGCTTCGGGGTGGCGGTCATCCCCCACTGGATCCCCAGGCAGAGTTGAAAGATGGGACATCCCTTTACCAATCCATGGTCTATGAGGTGCCTGGCGATTTCCAGGTGCCCCATGTCAAACACCTCCAACTCGGGCCTCACCCCGGCCGCTTTGACCCGAGCGGCCATGTCCTCAATATGGGGTAGGGCGTTGGCGAAGACCCGTAGGCCGAAATTCATGGAGCCCACATCGAGGGAGCACAACTCCGGCCTGAGCCGGACCACGTGTTCGGTCCGTTTTTCGGGCGTGGACCACGTGGTGCCGGGGGCCAGCCCCATGGGATCGGCATCGTCGGGCACGATACGGGCCCCGGCGCCGGTGGTCAGATTAATCAGCATATCCGAGGCCTCCCGAATTCGCTGAACCGCCTCTTCGTAGAGTCCAAAGGACATGGACGGCTCCGCCGTTTCAGGGTCTCTCACATGGATATGCACCACCGATGCGCCGGCTTCGCAGGCCTCTAAGGCGCTTTTCGCGATTTCTTTGGGCGTCACCGGCAGGGCCGGGTGTTTGGACCTGTCGCCGATGGATCCGGTCACGGCCAAGGTGATAATGGTCTTATTCTCATGCATGGGCTCAGCCTTTCGCATTGAGGGCCAGGGTTTCCTTTTTCGTGCTCCTTTTGAAGTAAAGCGTAATCAAAATGATCATCACCATGCTTGCGATATTGTATATCAGATTCTGAGGGATCGTAAACGGTATGCAGGCTAGGAGTATCAGCCTTTCGTAGACTTTTAGGGGGCGGAAAACGAAGCCACAGGCGCCTCCGGCCAGGGCCCATATGCCGAAAAAAGAGACGAACACCGCCGTGATCGCTTTTAGGGGTTGACCGAAAACCAACATGATTTCGGGCCGGTAAATCACATAAAACGGGACCACGAATTTGGCAATCCCCACACGGAAGCCCACCAGCGATGTTCTGAACGGATCCGTGCCGGCCACCCCGGCCGCGGCATAGGCGGCCAGGGCCACGGGTGGGGTGATGGTGGAGATCACCGCATAATAAAAGACGAACATGTGTGCGGCCAAGTCGGGCACTCCCATCCTGACCAGGACCGGCGCGATGATAATGGCCACCAAAAGATAGGCGGCCGTGGTGGTGATGCCCATGCCGAGCAGGATGGAGGCCAGCATGGCC
>JARRPY010000440.1:0-2653 GCA_037382425.1 Deltaproteobacteria bacterium | reverse complement strand
ACATCCCCAACACCGGACGCTCGGGCGCAGCTCTGAGCCATGCGACGCTCTATCCCCTGGAATTTGCCTATACGGCGGCCTGGCCCGGAGAGGGTAGCGTGCAGTGGGAGGCCCCGACTCCGGAACGGCATCCCACCCAGGCCCACATCATTCGGGCCCTGAGCCAACTCCCCGTCAAGGGGTATCATGAATGCCTGATGGCCCAGGGAAGCATGGTCCTGAGAAATGACCTTGCAAGGCCGCTGCCCTGAGGTAGATCTGATGATGCGCAGTACCGTAGGAGGAAGACCGTGAACATCAACGACATTCGCTGCATTTTAATCGTGGGTATGGGTACGATGGGGCAAAAGATCGCCCTGCAATGTGCCACTCACGGCTACGAAGTGATCGCTTATGACGTGTCGCGCCAATCGTTGGAGACCGCCAGGGCGAACATCAAGTGCTATGCGGAGCAGTTGGTCGATCAGAAGCGCCTGACTCCCGAGGAGTCGAATGTTGCCTTGGCCCGAATCAGCTTTACCACGAACCCGGACGAGGGCACCAGGGTGGACCTGTTGAGCGAATCAGTGCCCGAGGACCCCGACCTGAAGGCAAAGGTGTTCGCCCAGTTCAATAGAATCTGCCCGCCCCATACGATCTTCACAACGAACACGTCGACGCTGGTTCCCTCCCTCTATGCAGAGGCGACAGGCCGCATGAAACAGTTTGTAGCACTCCACTTCTACGGGGTTTGGGATCACAATCTGGCAGACATCATGCCACATCCCGGTACGTCCCCGGAAACCGTGAAGATCGTCACGGCCTTCGCGAAGCGAATCGGTCAGGTTCCATTCGTTTTCAAGAAAGAGATTCCCGAGTATGTCGCGAACGCCATATTAGCCGCAATCGCCAGTACGGCTTTGAAGCTTGTATTTGTCGATGAAGTTGCCTCCGTGGAGGATGTTGATCGCGCGCAAATGATTGTCATGGGTATGCCTATCGGTCCCTTCGGATGGTTGGATTACGTGGGACTGGATACGGTCTTGCAAATCACCCAAAGAAAGGCCGAGATCAGCGACGATACGCAACTCCAAACTGAAGCGGATCGGCTGAAAAGCGAATACGTTGACAAGGGATGGTTGGGCGTCAAGAGCGGGCGGGGTTTCTACACCTATCCTGATCCGGCCTATGCTCACCCTGACTTCTTGACCGGTGCGGCCGGTTCATGAAAAACCTGGCCGCTCTTCAACCCGATTGGTTTCAAATATATGACGCGGTCGGTTTTCTTTCAGACGAAAATGTCGTACGTGAAGAGATTCCCCTTTCCAGCTGACTTCAGTTAGGCAAACCCCCAGCTTTGACGGGCGACTCACCAGAGTTTGACATTTACGGTAATAAATCGACGTCCCTCCTGACGTGAGTTGCTCGACGTCACAAAGGAGGAATTTCCATGAAAGGTGAATCAAGCCTAAACCGCACCAAATGGGAATGAAAATACCATATCATTTGAATTCCCAAGTCCCGCAAGAAGACGTTGTTCGGCCAACTTCGAAAACACCTTGGACAAGTAATCGGGAGTTGGCGTGGTCATGGTAGGGAGTATTAGACTTTGTGAGCCAAAGGAGCTACCATCCGGATAAAACAAAAAATCAGCATCACCCGGAACATGAGATATCTGCCATGAGATCAGGACATCGTACCCTAAAATATAATGAAATATCGGTCAGATATGTTGCCACTAAGAGTTTGCTGTAGCGAAAACCCTCTTGGCCTTCACCCCAGTTCTGATTGGTTTAGGCATACAGACTTTCGATCCACCTCATGGCCTCGGTGTCAGGACCCTTTCCAAGGTAAACCTGCGTTGTTGAAAGGTTGAGCATACGTTTATCTCACACATGTTTTCTATGCTATTTCAATATATTTTTACCGCCCCGTTGAATGCCCGGCTACCTGTCTTTATCATATGCCTTTTCGTCATCAGCGCCAGTCAAGTTCTGCATCCAGTTTAAATCTAAAGTGCTGTACCCCTGAGGGTTTTATCGCTTAGGAAAGGCTACTATCTCTAACCTACTTCTTCCTCATCCATGTTCCAACACCTATTACGGTATCGGCACCGGTTACATGACGATAAACCACATTGATTCGGTCGTTATCGACAATTTCTCCTTCAAGGAAACCGTCATCGTCGGCAAGATAAAATTTCTTATTGTCCATGCTAATGGCAGCAATAAACTTTTCGCTAGATCGAGGGGATTTGAATACTCCGTGCAGCACTCTACCCTGCTGTTTGGTCACAACTGCTTCGGCTGTGAGTGTGCTGAAATCACCGCTGTGATGCGTTTTCGCCCCGGATGTCTCACCCTTGACAAGGACTGCCCCCTGTTCTTCAACGGCCCATGTTCCCACAAGATTGGGGATACTCGAATCGGCAAAACAGAGGCTTGCTCCCCACATAAATCCCAAGGCAATGACAACAATTGCGGTTCTCTTTATGGCAATCATCTCATTCTCCTTTCACTCGTCAAGTTCTTCGGAATCTTTGAGGGTTTTTTGTCGAAACTTACCACAGAATGGGCCTATCTTCAAATAGTGCGAGCGCATTCTCGGTGAAATGGCCCCATTTAGAGGAAACCGTTTAATTGGATCCAGATTATTTTCTTGACTCTTAGTTCCA
>JARRPY010000439.1:0-3961 GCA_037382425.1 Deltaproteobacteria bacterium | reverse complement strand
CAAAAAGATGCGAGATTTCTTGACTGTCATCGCCGGTCAGTGGCAGGAACAGGAAATGCTGGACCGAAATGACATGATGTATGGCAGTTAGAATCGAATGATAAGATCGCCATGACAGCTCTAATCGGAACTGAAAGCGTCAGCAAACATTTTGAGGGCCTCGCAGCGGTTCAAAGGGTCAACTTTAGTGTTGACGAGGGCCGTGTGGCCGGGCTTATTGGGCCTAACGGATCTGGTAAGACCACCCTATTCAACCTCCTTTCCGGCCTTTTTCTTCCCACCGGGGGAAAAGTCTTCTTTCAAGGGAAAGACATTACCAAGACGCCACCCCACAAGCGGGTGGAGATGGGCATGGCCCGCACATTTCAATTGGTATCGGTATTCAACTCCCTTACGGCCTGGGAAAATCTGGTTCTCTAAAACATCAAATCTAAGAAAGAACGTCGAACCGTTCGCAAATTCTTTTTTGCATCCGCCCAGAATAAGAACGTCCAGGAAGACTGCTTGGCCGCGCTCGAGTTGGTTGGACTTCAGGAAAAGGCCTCAACCCAGACATCAGAACTTTCCTATGGAGACAAACGGATGCTGGAGATTGCCATTGGGTTGTCTCTCAAGCCTACGCTGTTGCTTCTGGATGAACCTCTGGCCGGACTCAGCGATCATGAGATTGGAGAGGTGTTGGACATCATCCACCGGGTCAAGGAGAATTTTACACTGGCTATTATCGAGCACAAACTCTCTAAAATCATCGATCTGGTGGACTCACTCAGCGTTATGAACTACGGCCAAATCATATGCGAAGGCCACCCTGAACAGGTCCTGTGCGATCCGGCCGTAAGGGAATGCTATTGGGGAAAGGAAGAGGACGCTTGCTCGACGTAATAGGAATCGACGTAGGCTACGGTCACGCCATGGTCCTTCATGAAGTCTCCCTTAAGCTAAGTAAGGGGGAGATGGTCTTTGTGGTCGGCCGTAACGGAGCCGGAAAGACAACCCTGCTAAAAACCATCAGCGGGATCATGAAGCCGGCTAAAGGGTCCATCACCTACGAAGGAAAGGATACCCGAGGCTTGAATGCGGAAAAACTGGCCAGACGGGGCATTCGTTTCGTCGCCCAGGACAAGAAAGTATTCAGCCATTTAACAGTACGGGATAATCTTCAGCTTGCTGCCCATGCAAGCGGGGAGAAGATGGTGAAGGCCATCCAAAAGGCTACGAGCATTTATCCGGACATGTCCAAATTCATGGACAATAGGGCAGGAAAACTCAGCGGGGGTCAGAGGGAAATCCTGCTCATCGGCCGCGCCTTAGTGGGGTCCCCCAAACTCCTGCTCATCGATGAGCCCACCGAGGGCCTGGCTGCCATCGTCATCAAGGATATTAGCCGTATATTGAACCGGTTGAAGGCAGAAAATGTTTCCGCCATCATTGTGGAACAAAACCTCTCTCTGGTAAACCGTCTGGCCGACCGGATTTATGTAATGAAGGAAGGGAAAGTCATCAAGGAGATTGTCGACAAGTCCGAAATGGAGGACACCTCCGATCTGGAGAATTACTTGTAAGGGGGATACATTGGCAGACATCGATTTCCATAGACCGCACATTCAGAGAGCCAGAAAAGGTGCCGTATGGCGCGACACGGCCATTATTGCGACCGCTTTTTTAATATTGATACCGCTTCTGGCCATTCACCGAGTGACAGACTTCATGATCTTCTGCATCTACGTGATGTCCTTCGATCTCCTTTATGGGTACATGGGGCGATTGTCTTTCGGTCAGATGCTTTACTTGGGTACGGGCGTGTATGTGTCCACACTCTTCTCTCTCCATGTTAGCCCCAATCCCATATTGTCCATGCTTGCCGGTATCGCAGGGGGGGCATTCGTGGCCGGCATCTTGGGCCTGGTCGTGGCCCCCCTTTCAGAAGCGGCCTTTGCCTTGACAAACCTGGCATTCAACCAGGTAGGGTTCTTTCTGATCGGTTCCGCCTTCCAGACCGTTACCCACGGAGAAGACGGCATATCCTGCGGCGTCGAACCGTGGGGGTTTCTGGATTTTACCAACGAGTATGTTGCGTACGGATTCGTATTGGCGTGTCTTCTGTTCACATTCCTTGTACTCAAGACAGTACCCCGTTCCCCCTATGGCATCCTCATCCGATCCATCAAGGAAAACGAGGTCAGGGTCAGATTCCTCGGATACCACACCTTCTTCTACAAATGGCTGACCTTCGTCATCGCTGGCAGTTTTGCCGCACTCGCCGGCACCCTGTATACGCTCTATATCGGATTTGTCAGCCCGGTGTTCATCCATCCCCTGAATAACGTAGAGGTAATTTTTGCAGCGCTCATCGGCGGGGCGGGCAACCTTTACGGCGCACTGGCGGGCGGTGTTCTCTATATGGTCTTGCGCGACAGTCTTTCCACATATATTCCACAGTGGGAATGGATTTTGGGGATACTTCTATTGATAGTGGTCTTCTACTTGAGGGAGGGCATCACAGGCTTTGTCAGGGCCCTGGTCCTGGGAATCTCACGTAGGATGGCTCAGAAAAGGGCAATGGAGGCATAGGCCGCCATGATCCAGACCCTGCTATACGGAACCACGATCGGCGCGATCCTCTATTTTTTCTCCATCACGCTGCTGCCCTTCGTAGCCGACATTTTCCCGGCAGCCCTTGCCTTTGCCATGGTGATGGTGGTGCCGGTCGCTTATGTGATGGAGCGATTCGTAATCCGCAGGCTTTACGGAGAATCCCTTGACTATGCCATGATCGCCACCTATGCAATGCTTCTCATCGGCACGGACGCCATCAAATCGATATGGGGAAACACACCACTCCCCGTTAGCGATCCCTTGGGAACAGCCGTGACCGTCCTGGGGGTCTCTATTCCTGTATATCGCGTAATCATCGTAGCCAGTTCAGTTGTTCTTTTCCTGTCGCTTAACATCTTTTTTAAGAAACACATCATCGGCAAAATCGTCATCGCTGCACTGGACGATAACCAAGGCGTCAGGTGCTTGGGTCTAAATGTGGACCGTTACTTCTCCATTGTCTTTATCATCGGAAGCGTTTTGGCCGTGCTGGGTGGTGTGCTTTACGCCCCCATTTCCGCGGCAGAGCCCTACATGGGCCATGACATTCTGCTCATCGCCTTTGCCGTGGTTATTGTGGGTGGCATGGGAAACCTCACAGGCACGTTTATCTCCGCCTTTGTTCTCGGCATGGTCATTGCGCTTACGGGTCGATATTACTCCCAGGCCGCGGATACCATGGTATTTGTGGTCATGGCGGCGGTTCTTATTTTCAGAAGATCGGAGAGCTGAGAAGAGGGGACTCTTCGAAAGGAAAGGAGTATGTTATGGAAGACAAAGCACCCCTGGATGCCCTAATGAACCAAGCCGAAGAGATGATAGCCGACTGGGAACCCACCAGGATCCATTTTGGTGAAGGGGCCGTCGACAGGTGCGGCGACATTGTGAAGGGATATGGCCACAAGGCCCTTATCATCACCGGCCAGGGATCGGTAAAGGCGGCAGGGTATCTGGATCGGATCACCAAGAGCCTGGACGGTGCATCCGTGGCATACTATGTCTGTGAGGGCGTCGAACCCAATCCCAGCAAAGAAACGGCCTATCGAATAGCATACCACCTCCTATCAGGCAACTTCGACTGCATGGTGGCCGTCGGCGGAGGATCGTCCATAGACGCGGCAAAGGCCGCGGGTATTCTGGCGACCACAAAAGAGGGCGACCTGGACGATTATTTCGGCGTGGGCCTGGCATCTGCCAAAATCGAGAGGATCATGCCCCTGATCGTGGTGCCAACCACCAGCGGATCGGGTAGCGAGGTCACCAAATTTTCAGTGATCACCGACACCCGGCTGGGGGTCAAAAAGCTGATTATCGACCCAGCCATCGTCTCTCGGGAGGCGATTCTAGACCCGGAACTGACCTACAC